>NZ_QTWZ01000006.1:110899-168749 GCF_003461385.1 Ruminococcus sp. AF17-1AC | reverse complement strand
ATTCCCTGGACGCATACAAGATAGAGTATATCTCTATCAGTTTTATTTAATTTCCTTATGAAATCAGACCATTTTTCCTTATCAAATTCCGAATATTTATCGTCGTTAAAATAAATATCATCTTCGTATGGCAAATTCAATGTATTTTTTTCTTCTTTTGCAAGAATGTTAAAAGCTCTGTTCCTAACACTAATAACAATATATTTATGCTGTTCGTAAGAAACTAAATTGTTAACTTTTTTGAAATTCTTCGCAACAGAAAAAAAGACTTCTGAAACACATTCTTCCGCAAGACTTTCGTTTTTTAGTATCTTATAAGCAATTATGTATGCTTTATTTCTACACGCTCTATATAGTACCTCAAAATCTGATACATTCTCATCATCGATCAATGCCATATATATCGGCAGCATACAGTCACTTCCTTCCTGTCTCCATTTCAGAATATTATCCGTTTCCAATTTAAGTATATCATGTTTTCATACACCATGCAACAAGGTTCTCTAACATTTTACTTCTGTCGGATGCCGACTTAAACCTGCATAACAAAAGCGGCAAAGATCGCCACTCTGAAAAAGCTGTAAAAAGTCAGCAAGCTGCGGTAAAATAGAAATAACACAGGAGGTTGATTTTTTAGATGTATGATATTAAGACAGCAAAGGCATTTGAACCAAAGGTAGTAAAAAAGCGTCAAAAAGACATTTCAGGTACAGATCACGCTTGTTCTCGTCTTTGATCTTTTCAGTTTTCCTTTTTCTGTTTTTCTCAATTCGGGATCGTAGTGGCAGCGCCCTCTGCCAAGCCTTGTATCATGTGAAAGTCGCTGTGTGACTTCTTCTGGTTCTCTCTCATCGTCGCTCCTGCGATTCCCCATATTCACTATACCAAAGATTTCAAAATCCGTCAATGGCTATCCTCAAGATGTATGCAGCGGATAATGGTTTTAGTAATACCGTTTACTATGTCGATGACGTGGTTTTGGGAACAACTTTCGAGCGTGACGGATTCAAAGCAATGATGACGGACATCGAGGAGGGTAAGAGCTGAGATCTAGGATGAGCTGATCCGTGGACTTATGAATGTTGAAATTTGAACAGACCTTTGTCAATGGCAGATATGGATAAAGCTCTTGAAGGTATAGAGCTTTTACTCAAGGAGCATTGGAGCGTCTTTCATGCTTTTATGATAACTCAGCCGAATCTATGCTTCATTGAAAAATGGAAAAGCTGTACCAAGCTCAAATTCAAACTGCGTTATCCCGAAAAGGTCACAATAAAAAAACTATGTCCTTATCGCTGAAATGGTGGCTTCCGCTGTAAACGGTGCATACACCTTTCTGGCTGTCCTCACCGGACAAGGTCAGCACCAAAGACCTGAAAGAGATCATCTTTGAGGTCATGGATAATATTGTTGAGATACTCTAAAGTCCGAACACTTTTTGCATTTCTGTAGTGGTAAATTTATCGCTTTTGTGCTTTGATGATAGTAAGCCGAATGAACGTAATGCTTACGATCAGTTGCGGTGCAAAGGCGATTTTAATTTTAACAAGGAGGATATTTTATGGAAAACATCATTATCGTAAATTTTGCGTTGAAAGCGAGGGCTTTCAAGCGCTTTCAGAGCTTAAAGCAAGGTCAGTGACAAATGATTATGTCGTATCTCAGGCTATCATCGCAAAGAATACCGAGGACTCGATCAAGACACTTGACGGCTTCGACACGGGTGCGCAAACATCGAATGATACCGCTGTCGGTGGTCTTATCGGTTTCCTCCTCAGTATCGCAGGCGGATCGCTTGGAATGATGATCATGGGCGGCTACGGTGCCTTGATCGGTAGTGCTGTGGACTGGAGCGATGCGGCTGAGGTAGCAGCAGAGGTCGATGAAGCTGCAAGAGCGCAGGAGTAAGATCGCATCACAGTTTGCCGAGATAAGCAGCAAATTCAAGAAATAATATCACGGAGGGATCGGCGATCCAACTTTTGAGGGCTGAATTTTCTATTTGGAAAAGCTGTAATAATAAGACACGGATAGCCGTCTGAAGCAGGACGGTTATCCGTGTCTGAGTGTATTCGGCAGCTAATGTAGGTATTATAAGTACGCAAATGATATCAGATTTTTTACCCCTAAGCAGTGATATGACTGTATGTCATATCCTGTTTTTCTTTCTCATCAGCTTATTTTCATACATTCGCTCATCAGCGGTCTTGAGCAGCTCGCTTACAACATTTTCACTGTAAGGAGCGCTTGCCCACCCTATGCTCGCTGTTATCTCGTAGGGCTTGTCGGAACTTCGGCCCACAGCTTCGAGTGTTTTTAAAAAGCGTTCTGTCCGTCTTTGCGGTTCATCATCAGCGTATTTTCCTATCCCTATAAGACAAAACTCATCACCGCCTGTGCGTACACATATCTCTTCATTACTGGCAATGCTCTGAACAACATTCGAGACGGTTCTGATCCCATAGTCTCCTTCAGCATGGCCAAAGGTGTCATTTATCGCCTTCAAGCCGCCCATATCTGTTCTAAGTACCATTGCAGTATCGTCAGGGGCGGCATTCTGAGCCTTTTCGTGCAGCCAGCTTTTCATGCCGCAGCGGTCTGACAAACCTACAGTGAAAACACGGCTGTACAGCTTAATGATAACCTTTCAATCATTCTGTACTGTCTGATCTGAGTCTGTGCAGCGTGAGCGGTACTCCTTGGGAGAGCAGCCGCCGGCGGATCTGAACTGCCTGTTGAAGTTCGAGAGGTTGTGATATCCGCATTCAAAAGCTATATCTGCAACGCTTTTGTCGGTGTCTCTCAAAAGCTCTCTTGCAAGCTTCAGGCGCAGCTGGGCTATATATTCCATTGCTCCGACGCCGGTTTCCCTCTTGAATGCACCCATGAAATAGCTTTTGCTCAGGTGAACAACGCCCGCAAGCTGGTCTATGGTGAGGGGCTCAGTAAAATGCTCATTGATGTACTCTATCGCGGGGCGCATCAGTGAGCTTTTTTTTACGAAACCGTTCCTAGAAATGCTGCCGCTCTCATAGAGCAGGAACATGAACCGCAGCAGCTCGCTTTTTATCAGCATATCAAGAAGGGGCGTGTCACCCTTGGCGGCACTTATCATATTTTCCACCGTGGTCAGAAGCTCGCTGTAATAGCAATGCTCGGGGGTAATGTGAGTTTCTATACTGTACGCTCCTGAAATGAGAGGTGCGATAAACGCGTCTGCGGCACGGTCATTGTCACGGCTGCCCAGCATGGAGCCGTCAAGGTCAAGGGTATCGTAGACACATCTCTTGTCATCATGCTGATAAACAGCATGGAGCATGTCAGGCAGCGTCAGCACAATATCGCCCTTGTAAGCTGTAAAGTGTTTATCGCCCGTTACAAAATCACCCTTGCCCTCCAGAATGACATTAAGCTCAAATTCCTTATGCCAGTGCAGCGGAACATTGGGAAAGTATTCGGAAATATTCGAGATATAGTAAGAAAACGGCTTGTCGGCTGTGCTGTGCCGGCGGTGTTCTTTTAATGCGGCTTTTTCCATATTATCACCATAAAAGTATTATAGTATCGGTTTATGATATTATCGGCGTAGATTTTTTCTCCAATATGTAGTATTATATCATACAGAAGCAAACAAATCAACCCCTTGACGAATATTTATACGGAGGTAATTATTATGGCAAAAAGACCTGACTGGCTCGACGACGCAGTATTTTATGAGATCTATCCCCAGTCCTTCAAGGACACGGACGGTGACGGCATCGGAAATATAAACGGCATCACCGAAAAGCTGCCCTACATCAAGGAGCTGGGCTGCACGGCGATATGGATAAACCCCTGCTTTGAATCGCCCTTTTTGGATGCAGGCTACGATGTTTCGGACTATTGCAGGGTAGCCCCCAGATACGGCACAAATGACGACCTCGTCCGTCTGTTCGAGGAGGCTCACAAGCTGGGTATGCACGTTCTGCTTGACCTCGTGCCGGGGCACACCTCATGGGAGCACCCCTGGTTCAAAGAAAGCATGAAGGCCGACCGCAACGAGTTCACCGACCGCTATGTCTGGACGGACAGCGTTTGGGAGGAGCCTGCGGGCTACCCGTCAATAAGGGGCATATCCGAACGTGACGGCAGCTGTGCGGTCAATTTCTTCACCCACCAGCCTGCTCTTAACTACGGCTTCTACAAGCCGAACGCTCCCTGGCAGCAGTCTATGGATTCCGAGGGCGCTGTAGCTACCCGGGAGGCGCTCAAGGACGTAATGCGCTTCTGGCTTTCACGGGGCTGTGACGGCTTTCGTGTGGACATGGCAGGTTCACTTGTCAAAAACGATGAGGATCAGAAGGGCAACATCGCCCTCTGGCAGAACATAAGGGCATTTCTTGACGAGGAATACCCCGAGGCCGCAATGGTCTCCGAGTGGGGAGAGCCTTACCAGAGTCTTGCAGGTGGCTTTCATATGGACTTCCTGCTGCACTTCGGGTCTTCCCACTACAACGACCTGTTCAGAAATGAAAAGCCCTTCTTCAGCGGAGAGGGTGACGCATCGGCATTTGTGTCCAAATATATGGACAGCTATGAGCGTTCGGAGCGTAAGGGACTGATTTGCATACCCTCGGGCAATCACGATATGGACAGACTCGCCCGTCACATCAAAGGAGAGCGCAGAAAGCTTGCCTTTGCCTTCCTGCTGTCGATGCCGGGAGCACCCTACATCTACTACGGCGATGAGATCGGCATGAATTACGTTGAGGGGCTGAACTCTGTTGAGGGCGGTTACAGCAGGACCGGCTCGCGCTCACCTATGCAGTGGGACAGCTCGGAAAATGCAGGATTTTCTTCCGCTCCGGCAGAGAAGCTCTATATCCCCCTTGACCCCGACCCCGACAGACCGACTGCGGAGAAGCAGATTGCCGTCAATAATTCGCTGCGCAGCGAGGTCAAAAAGCTAATTGCAGTAAGACAGGCGCACAAAGCTCTGCAAAGCCTTGGAGATATCGAGTTTGTCTGCGACGGCGCAAAGGGCAGACCTCTTGCATATGTCAGAAGCTTTGACGGCGAGAGAATACTCGTTGCAGTAAACCCTACCGATTCCGCCTATGAGCTGACGGTCGGCGGCTCACTTGGAGAGGTTATATACAGCTTCGGGAGCGGTGCAGAGATAAGCGGCAACAGCTGCGTTATCGGAGCAGGCTCGGCAGCGTTTGTGAAGCTTGATTAAAAAGGACAGTGATACTATGCGAATAAGAAATCTTGCGGCTTTTATGGCAGCAATGTCCATAATGCTCAGCTGCACGCTTTCGGTGAGCGGCACTTCATCGGGCAGAACAGTGAACATAACCGTTGATACGGGCAAGGACAGAAAAGCGATCTCTCCCTATATTTACGGCGTTAATGCGGAGCTTATGGAAAATGACGTTTCCTGTAAGGCGGTGCGTGCGGGCGGCAACCGCTACAGCGCTTACAACTGGGAAACGAACGCTTCAAATGCAGGAGCTGACTGGAAAAACATCTCCGACGGATATTTTCAGCAGAATGTTCCGGAGGATATGAAGGACAAGCCGGGCTGTGCCGCTCTGAAGCTGAATGAGGTCTGCACCGCAAAGGGCGCATACCCTCTTATGACGCTGCAGCTTGCGGGCTACGTTTCTGCCGACATGAACGGCGAGGTCAGCAAGGCTGAGAGAGCGCCCTCTGACCGCTGGAAAAAGGTTGAACTTGTAAAGGGCGATGAATTCAGCCTGACGCCCGATCTGAATGACGGCACTGTTTATATGGACGAGTTTGTAAACTACCTTGTGAACACCCTTGGCGACTCACAGAACGGCGGCATCAGGGGCTATTCTCTCGACAATGAGCCGGGGCTGTGGAGCAGCACTCACTCACTCGTTCATCCCGAAAAAACCACCTGCGCTGAGATCGTTGAAAAGTCGGTAACTATGTCTAAGGCAGTAAAGGATATTGACCCGAATGCCGAGATATTCGGTCCTGCGCTTTTCGGCTACGGGGCGTTTACGAATTTCGCCGATGCGCCTGACTGGAAAGAGATAAAAAACGACAACCCCGAGTACAAATGGTTTATAGATTACTATCTTGACGAAATGAAGAAGGCAGAGGACGAGAACGGCAGGCGACTGCTCGATGTGCTCGATGTGCATTTTTACACCGAGGCAAAGGGCGCCTGCGGAAAGCGCTACTGCGAGCATTATGGCGATCCCGACTGTGTTTACAATAAGCTGAACTCGACCCGAAGCTTCTGGGACGATACCTACACCGAGGACAGCTGGATAACCGACGCAGGCGCAGAGTTCCTGCCGATACTTCCGGCACTTAAGGAGTCAATAGATACCTATTACCCCGGCACAAAGCTTGCCATCACTGAATATGATTTTCAGGGAGCTTACGATGTCTGCGGTGCTATAATGGAGGCGGACACCCTCGGCATTTTTGCGCAGAACGGGATCTATGCTGCCAATCTGTTTACAATGGACGCACAGTATCAGCTTGCCGCGATCAATCTGTATACCAACTATGACGGCAGCGGAAGCGGCTTTGGCGATACGCTTGTGTCCTGTACCACGGACGATATCGAGACCTCGACCGCCTATGCTGCAATTAACGGAGATAACGAGGACGTCATCACCCTCGTAGTGACAAACAAGGCGTTTGACGACAAAACGACCGCAAATATCGAGCTTGGAAACGAGTACAAGTACGCTCACCTTTACGGGATAAACAGTATGTCAGCACAGTTATTTGATATGACCGATTCAAACCCGGCTGTGACACTGAACGGCAGCAGCCTGACTCTTGAAATGGAGCCAAGGACGGTATCGCTTCTGGTAATTGCCAAGGATAAGGAAGCTCTTGATACAAGAGAAGCTGTTTCCTCCGCTGCCGAAAAGGGAGAGGGAAAAAGCAGTCTCCCGCTTATCTTGGGGATAGCCGGAGGGGCAGCGGCTCTTGTGGCAGCTATAGTGTTTGCTGTATTCAGGATAAAGAAAACTCAACACTGATCGCAGGTTCTCGGAAACGCCCTGAAAGCGTTTTCGAGGGCTCTTTTGGGCGCTTTAGCGTAATTAAACGTCCGGTTCTACCGGGGACATAAAAAAGCTTCAGCGAACGCTTTGAAATAACCTCCGAATATGATAAAATAGTAGTAATTTGGTGACTGCATTACTAAATTAAAATACACGGAGGTTATAAACAAATGAAATTATGCACCTAACATATAAGGGCTGCCAGTGAATGTAATGCGGTGCTGAACCCTCGGAGTCTTTTGAGGGGCAAAGCCAGTAACAGTTCCTTTTTGGAGCAAAGCAAACCACCACTTTTTTGGTGGTAATGATTATAAAAAGTCACTTTAACTATGCGTGCTAATATCCTCTTTCTAAAATCATCTCCGTCATTTCCTTCTCGGCAACAGACTGCTGTATGAAAAATACAATAAGAAGAATAAGGACTCAGTAACCAAACGGTTACGGAGTCCTTTCTGCTTTCATAAGACAGATAATGTCTGTTAGAACTCTATTTTAAATATGAAATTTCCAGAGCTGAAAGCAAAGATAATTCTGATTTTGGAATATACGGCACAGCGATATTTTTCCAGCTATACTTAAAAATGAGGGCAGTCAGCACATCTGTCATCAGGTTCGGCTGTTTGGTGTCGATCACAGGCGTAAGATCATCACTATGCCGCCCATTGTCATTTTAACGGACAGGGCAATATATCGCCTATGCCTGATCATGCAGCTTGTAGATTCTTTTTGAATCTTTTGTAAACGAGTGCAAATTTCACCCGAGTTCTGTCCTATATAGGTGAAACGTGTATTCAGTTAGAGCAGGCTGGCTCTTTTGACCAAATTTCATTTTTTTACTTGCTGTTTTATATTGCTCGGAACAGATTCAACCAGATCTTTTACAATATGAATCTCTCCACGGAGTGTAGATTGCTTTGTTTTGACACTTTTTACAAAAATTGATTACATTTATTGTTGGTTTATTGATTGCATAAAAGCAAAACCCCTGATTCGAGATGAATCTAGGGGTTTTGCGACAGGCTGAGCGTCCCGAAAATTATCGGAACGCTCTTATTTATTTCTTCTTGTCAGAAAGCTCAGTGATTATCTGAATGAACGAATCAACGTCAGAGAAGTCCTTGTAAACGGAAGCAAAACGCACATATGCAACGTGGTCAAGCTTTTTCAGACCCATAAGCACCATATCGCCTATCTCACTTGTAGTGGTTTCAGTCTGCATTTTGTTTGCAAAGGTGTTCTCTATATCGTCAACAAGGTTTTTCATATCATCAACACTGACAGGACGCTTTTTGATAGCGTTCTGAATGCCTTTTATAAGCTTCTGTCTGTCAAAAGGCTCAAACGAGCCGTCACGCTTGTATACCATAAGCTGTGGCTTTTCGACCACTTCATAAGTAGTGAAACGCTTTCCGCATTTCGGACACTCACGGCGGCGACGCTTTTTTCCCTCGCTTGGACGTGAATCTATTACTCTTGTATCTTCATAGTTGCAAAAAGGACATCTCATTATTAACACTCCTTAGTTAAGAGAAAATGTTGTGCGTGATATTGCATATATTGTGCTTTTATTAATTAATTATACCATAGATTGTGGACGATTGCAAGAGGGTATATAAAAAAAGTTGCGGTAAAGGGATTCAGCAGTTTTGCGGCAGACAAACCATAGCATAATTGTAGGGGACGGCGCCTTCGACGTCCCGTTTCTGGTAGCGTCAAAGTTTTGGCTTTGTCACAGATTTGTGTAGACATGCCGTGCGGATAACGTATAGTTCGTCGGGCAAACAACCAGGGGACGTCGAGGACGACGTCCCCTACATGGGTAGTGCAATATTTATGCACGGATATGGCAGACTTGAAGAAAGTTTTAGTGTACAAAAAAACAGACAGCAGAAGCCGTCTGTTTGTGTTTGATATATTATTTGTTAAGATATTCGAGATTTTTTCTGATAAGCTCGCATCTCTGCTTTACGCAATCAACAGAACGCAGTGGGTCTGACGGAGTGTTGAATGTGTAATCCATAAGCTTGTCGATCGTTGTTGCCGCAACGTGAAGTCTTGTGTCTGATGAAGCGTAGTAAATATACACGTCGCCGTTTTCACGAACGATCGCGCCGTTTGTGAACGCAACGTTTGATACGTCACCCACTCTTTCACTGCCGTGTGGTGCAATGAAAAGTCCTGACGGCGAAGCGGTTAGCTTAGAAGGGTCTTTAAGGTCAGTTGCAAATACATAAATTACGTATCTAAGACCTGCGGCTGTGTTTCTTACGCCATGTGCAATGTGTATCCAACCCTTTGGTGTCTTGATAGGCACTGCGCCTGCACCGTTCTTTACCTCTGTGATTGTGTGATACTGCCTTGGTGAGATAACAACTTCATCTGTGCAGATAACAGGGTTTGTGATGTCTTCGCAAAGACCGAAGCATACTCCTCCGCCTGAGCCAGTTTCGATAAAATCGTCCTGTGGACGTGTGTAGAATGCGTACTTTCCGTCAACGAACTCAGGGTGAAGCACAACGTTTCTCTGCTGTGGTGACTTGGATTTGAGATTAGGAAGTCTTTCCCATGTCTTAAGATCCTTTGTTCTTACGATTCCAGCCTGAGCTGTAGCGGCAGAAAGATCGTTTGAAGTCTTGTCCTTGCTCTCTGAGCAGAATACACCGTATATCCAGCCGTCCTCATGTTGAGTAAGTCTCATATCGTATACGTTTGTTTCCTCCGGTTCAGTGTCAGGAAGCTGAACAGGGAAGTCCCAGAAACGGAAGCCGTCAACAGGGCTGTCGCTTTCTGCTACTGCAAAAAATGACTTTCTGTCATTGCCCTCAACTCTTGCAACAAGGTAATACTTGCCGTTGAGATAAATAGCGCCTGAGTTCAGAACTGCGTTTATGCCCAATCTCTCCATGAAGTATGGATTTGTCTCAGGGTTCATGTCATATTTCCAGATAATAGGTGCGTGTGCGGCTGTCAGAACAGGGTAAACGTATCTGTCATAAATTCCGTTGTAGCTGTCTGACACAATGTTTTTTCTGTTGATGAGAGCCTCATATTTGGCTGTCACCATTGTTTTGTTTCTTTCAAAATCTGTCATATCAAGCAATTTCCTTTCGGTAAAAAAATCTTCTTAAACAAGTATACTATAATAATTCGCTAATTACAAGTACCACTGAAAACATCAAACGATTACATGAAAAAAGTTTTACGAACTGCATAAATGCTGTACATATTTTGCTGTTTTGGTTAATGTTTTCTACAAAAAGCTCTTGTATCTGTTGTATATTCATTCAAAACGGGCATATTAAATATTTGAACTTTATGCGCATATTTTAAACGATACTGATTGTAATATTGCGTTTTAACAATACATATGGATTTTATTGTGCAAAGTGTACAATGAAATTGCTGATAATTGTGCTATAATGGTGATTGACAATAGCTTTATATGTGTTGTATAATTATAGCAAGATTTAATATATGAACTCATCAACTACATACGGACAGCTCTGATGCTAAAATATTGAATTATGGAGGAATATTTTATGAATTACAAAAAGTACATAGCGGCTGTAATGGCTTTGTCAATGGCAACAGGAGTAGCGGGTTGCGGAAGCTCATCAAACTCTTCAAGCAAGGCGGAGGACGATTTTTCTGCAACAGAGAACGTTGCGGTAGCTGACACGGAATCTATCGAGGCTATCCCTGAGGGTGCTGAAAAAGAGATACTTTATCTCGGTGAGGGCGACCTTAACCCTACTAAGGGCAGTCCTGAGAAGAGCACAGAGCTTCAGCTTTTTGAGAGCAAGGGCGGAAAGATAAGATTCCAGCAGACTTCAAATGAGGACAGATTTGATAATCTTGCTGCTGCTATCACAGCTAACAAGGATATTCCTGATATATTCAAGTATGAGTGGCTCGCATTCCCTTCACAGGTAGTAAAGGATATGTATCAGCCTATCGACAGCATAGTTGATTTCAGCCAGCCTTTGTGGTCTGCAACAAAGGATACAGCAGATCAGTTCATGCTCAATGGAAAGCACTATGTTGCACCTCTTGGCTATTCTGCTTCTGCGATGCTCTGCTATGATAAGGATATCATTGACGCAGAGGGTCTTGACGATCCATATGAGCTTTATGTAAACAATGAGTGGACTTGGAAGAATTGGGAGGATATCATGTCCTCATATGTTGGCAACGCACCGGCTGATACTGAGCGTTACGGCGTAAACGGCTTCTTCAGAGCGCACGTTGTTCAGCAGACAGGCAAGCGTCTTGTAAACTATGATCCTGCAACAAACGAGTTTTCAAGCAATCTTAACGACCCTGATATAGAAAAGGCTCAGAACTTCCTTTACAATATGATGAAGGACGGACTTATCCTCAACGGCTGGGTAGGCTCTGCAAGAGATTGCTTCAATCAGAACTGCTTGTTCTATGCAATGGGCGAGTGGGCTTACACAGGCAACCAGACTCCAAAGGAGGGCGAGAACTGGGGCGTTGTTCCTATTCCTCAGTATGACGATAATCAGCAGAAGATAACAACTTCTGATATGACAGCTTTCATGTGGGTAAAAGGCTCAACAAGAAGCGAAGCTGTTAAGTGCTGGTTTGAGTGCGTAAGAGCTTCAAAGACAGATCCTAAGTATGAGCAGACAAACAAGGACAAGTTCATGGAGAACAACCCTAATTGGACAGACGAGATGTATGATGTGAAAATGGACGTTGTTTCTGACGATTACCTTATGCTCTTCGACTATGCTTACGGTATATCTTCCGCTCTCGGCGACAGAAAGCAGTTTGACGGAAACCAGTGCCTTGTTGACGCACTCTACAGTGATGCTTCAAATGTTAATGAAGAGGGTGTACAGTCCACATGGACGCAGGTTCGTGAGAAGTATTCTGCAACTGTAGATTCCGAGATCAAGGAACTTAACCAGAAGATCGCAAGCCTTAAATCATAATAAATAACTCCTGATAAAAAAATAACGCAGGCTGTAAAAAGTCTGCGTTATTTTTATGCGTATTTTAGAATAGCCCAAGACCTAAAGCTGCGCGGACTGTGATGAAGATAAGCCCGGCAAAGGCGAGTATGGTAACAGGTGCGGTGAGATAGATGACTATCTTTTTGCCTTGTGAAACGTCAGGGCAGAAGTTTATGAGCCTGAAACTTTCACGATGATATCTAAGCTCTTTTACAAAAAGTACAAGACCAGCTATCATAAGTCCGAATGAAAGCAGTGCGACAGCAATTATTATCATTGGTGCTGTGCCTGTGATCTGACCTTTTTCAAGTTCTGCGGCGAATTTTTGAAAATCTATCGAGCCTAGTGCGACGCTCTGGACTGCTCCGATAGTGTTCATGGTGAAGTGAAGTATCAAAGATGGGAAGATAGATCCTGTTTTTGCAACCATAAAGCAGGCACACATTCCCATAACAGCCGCATAGAGTATCTGCTGATAGCTTCCATGCCAAAGACCGAATGTCAGCCCCACCATTATAATGCCTGTGAGCTGACCGCATTTTTCAGCATTTCTGAAAAGCGTACCTCTGAACATAAGCTCCTCAAAAAACGGTGCAAGCACTGACATTGCCAGCACGCTCGTTACGCCCCCCAGGGCAGTGCCGCTTGAGGTGAAGTCAACGCCTTTAAGGCTCGTTCCCGAAGCTTTCTGCACATATGAGAAAATAAATGTGTTGATATAATTTGCGGCATAGATAAGCCCGAATGATATGACGATCCATTTTGCTACCCATTTTGCAGGCATTGAGGGCTTTCTGAAACAGGCTGTTATTTTAAGTCCCTCTTTTTTGCCACTCACAAGTCTGAATACCACAAGAACTATTGGCACAACCACGAGATACTGTATGCAGTAGCTCACAAGCTGAGCGATATCCTCATAGTAGGCTGACTTTCCTGCGATATGGTACACCGCCAAGTCGCCAAGTCTTATAAGTGCGATATCAAGCATATAGAAAATTATCACCATAAGTGAATTTACGTTTGAGGTTTTTCGTATAAGTTTTATTGTATCGTTATTCATTTTATGATCTCCATATTTGCGTTATGTGTTTTACAAGAAAATTATATCACAGGTGGAGTTTTGTGTCAATCGAAACGTTGTTATTAGTGAGGAGTTAGGAGTGAGGAATTATGGTATCGCCTGCGGCGATGATTTTTTTATATGAAAAAAAGACCGCCCTATGATGAGCGGTCTTTTATGTACTATGAAATTAGAGCTTTACTATCTCGCCGTACTGCTCTCTGCCTGCACCTACAGCGTTTGACTCGTCTGTATCAATGTGCATAGCAAGAGCGAACTTGTCGCTTACTCTGATAACAGTGTCGCAGAGGATAGCTGTTCTTTCTGCAGATTCTATCTTTACTGCAACGATATCCTTATCCTTTACGCCGAATGTTTCAGCGTCAGCAGGTGTCATATGGATATGTCTTTTAGCAACGATAACGCCCTCAGAACACTCTACTTCGCCACATGGGCCAACAAGCTTGCAAGCACCTGAGCCTGCTGTGTCGCCTGACTCTCTGATAGGAGCGGCAACGCCGATAGAACGTGCGTCTGTAGCTGAAAGCTCGATCTGGTCTGCTTTTCTTACAGGACCGAGGATAGAAACATTTGCAAGCTCTTTCTTAGGACCTACAACTGTAACTCTCTCCTCACAAGCAAACTGACCAGGCTGTGAAAGATCTTTCTTCTTTGTAAGTGTTGCACCCTTTCCGAACAGCGTTTCAAGAGTTTCCTGAGTAACGTGAACGTGACGTGCAGATGTTTCAACGATAAACTTTGGCATGATGAACATTCCTTTCAATTATTGTATTTACATTTCTATTTTACTACTATTTTCGCCACAGGTCAAGGGGTAATTTAACTTTGGGTAACAAATTTTTTGTCATGTTGATCAAAAAAAACAGCGGCTGCCGTTTGAGACAACCGCTGTGTGCAGTTAAGAGATCAGTTACTTCTTGCGCTTTTTCTTTATTCCCATTGCCGCACCGCCGCTTATCAACAGCATTGCAAGCCAAAGGCTCATACCACTGCCGCTTCCGGTCTGTGGATTTTTCTGCTCGCTCTTAGGCTTATCAGCCGCGGAGCTGTCTGCCTTGCTCTCGTTAGTATCGTCTTTCGTTTTATCTGGCTTTGAGTTATCTTTTTTGTCATCACTTGGAGTGTCTTTCAGCTTATCTGTAATAGTGTCTGCCTTTTGTATCTCCTTTGTGCCGTCCTTGTCACCGAAATACTTGCCGCATTCTTCACAGTACCAATACTCGATATTTCCCTCTTTGTCATGTGTTGCGTCAACTTTATCTATATGTGTGAGCTTTCTATGATTGTTCGGGTCGATATCGCCGTATTCACTGCCGCAGATGTCGCAGGTGGCTTTCTTTGTGCAGGTCGCCTTGCCGCCGGAATGTGTACACTTGTATCCACACTCTGTACATTCGCCTGCGTTCCATTCGTGGGGTTCTCTCTTGATAGTCACCTCGCCGCAGCAATCATATTTTTTCTCATGTTCCTTGCTGTCAAAGTTCCAAACAGGTTTGCCTGTGTGATTTGTCGGGTCAAGGTCGCCGTATTCTTTATTACAGAATTTGCACTTTGCTTTTTCAGTACAAGTCGCAGTGCCGCCCACATGGTTTTCGAGCACGGTTACTTCTTTTTCACCTGTGATGACAAAACCGTCTTTGAGTTTTGCCGAAGCGTAAACCGTCATTGTTCCGCTCTCAAGATCTGATGCACTTACCTTTGCGGTGTAAAGGTCGTCTTTTGCTGTAAACTCCAATTCCGTACCGTCGCCTGCAAATCTGAAGCCTACTGTCACGTCAGTACAGCCCTCAGGCAGAGCAAATGTAAATTCATAATCACCTAAAGGACAGGTCTCGTCAGTTCCGTTTATGGATATCTTCAAAATAGTTGATTTTTTCGTTTCATATCCGCAAATTGTACATTCCTGCCAATATTCACCGTCTTCCGTATTCCACTTGTAGGCGTGAAGTTCCTTTTGGCTGTCAGTTCCGCACTCACTGCACTGCTTCCAATGTCCGTTTTCGTCGGATATATAATCGCCGAAGCTGTGTTCGATAGGCTCGCCCTCAGTAGCCTGACAGCGTTTGCAGGTCTTTGGAGCTGTGCAGGTCGCTTCTTTCCAATCATGTCCCAATGGGTTTATAGGCTCATCTTTGTACTGTGAACATTCGGAGCAATTAAACCTCTTCACACCCTTATCGATGCAAGTCGGCTCGGAGATTATCGTTCCCTCGTCAAATATATGTCCGTCTACTGCGCAGTTTCTTATTACTGTAAGCGTTGCTTTTTCCGATACCCAAGTACCCACATAGTCCGCATTTTCAGCGTTCTTGACCGTACATCTGTACATATATCCGTTAAAGCTTATGTTAGTTGCACAGGTGGTGAATGTAGTCGACCATTTTTCTTTGCCGTCCACGACTTTTGAATCAAGAGAGAACGTTCCGTCAGCTTCGGTAACGTCTGCAAAAGTCTTTCCATCGTCCTTGCTCACCTGCCATATCACCTCAGCTCCGTAAGGATTTCCCTGAGCGATAGGAAGTGTGAACGTAGCCTTTTCTCCGCTGTTTATGGTCTTATTGCCGAGTGAGGCTGTAAACTCAGGAGAATAATATATTGTAAGCTTTGCCGCATTTGAAACTACAGAGCCGTATTCATTTGATACAACACAGCGCACAAGCTTTCCGTTGTTTTCTTTTCGCACTTTTAATGAATGTGAATTGTCGTTGGTATATGGGATATCAACGAAAGTTTCTCCGTTATCGCTGCTTTCCTGCCACTGATATTGGAGCGGTTCACTGCCTGTTGCTTCTACATTGAAGAAATAGTAACGTTCAATTACGATAGTTATTTCTCCGGGCTTAACAGGTTTAGGCTGGCTAGGAGCGTTTGTTGCACCGCTTTGCGGGTGTTTTACTATGACCGGTGCTTTTTCGGAGAAGTTTATCGTAACAGGGCCGAAAACGGTCGGCTCAGTTTTTTGTCCGTCGCCTGTTGATACCCATGTTTTGCATCTTATCTGCCAGCCGTTCATTTGGCTTTCTATAGTAGGCTCGTAAACAGAAGAAGTTTCTCCGTCAATGGCGGTGAAAGTCTTTCCGCCGTCCTTGCTCACTTCCCATAGATATTTGAGCCTTACTGCGCCATTTGGTGTATTGTTTGTGACCTCGAATTTTGCCTTTTTATCCAAGTGGAATTTGTCAGGAGCAGTAAATACCGGCTCGTCAATGAAGATATATGCGTCATAGGTATATGAATGATTGAGCTTGGAATCCCAGCCTAAATAATATACATCTGCCTGATAATGCGTACCATTGTCACTGTTGCCCATACGCCCCACATACATGCTTGTGCCATGGGCATTTATTTTTGTGCGCTTGTCGTTTTCAACACTGTACCATTCTACTCGGATATCACTGTCTTGCAGTGAGGACGGCTCGTTTTCCATTGTTTTCAGCGTAACGACGTCGTTCTTTTTCACAACAAAGTATTTTAATGTTATAGGATCAAAAGGTATCCTATGCTCTAAGATATTCGTTCCATAACGCAGATTAAAATAGGTGTTCTCATCTTCAAGAGTGCCGTCAGCTTTTATTTTAAAAGCATTCACGCCATAAATGGAATCCTGTGACTTGAGCCAGAGATGAAGCTTGTTTCCGTCATGGAATATTTCTGAGCGGTTATAGCCATAAAAATCGTCATATGGCGGCTGACGTGTGTTAGCACTGCCTATAAACTCATTGCCATCTGCACCCCTTGCAACATAGGTGTACTTGTGTACCGAGTTTCCTTTTGCGTCCACAGCCTTGCCGTTGTCATTGAAGTCAGCGCTTCCGCCTGATATCTGCAAGATTACGTTGTCACCAAGCGTTCCAGAGTAGTTTCCGCTATCAATGATGACCTTGCCCTCTCCTACAATGTTAAGTCCTCGCACGATCGCACTGTTTGTAAATTCTATCGTGCCGCCTTTCAGCTCGATAGGATAAGTGAAATTATATGTTTTATCAGGGGAGGTCTTTAATTTTAAAGTTGCGCCGTCATAGACAATGATCTTCGGAAGCTCAAAACCGCTTTTGATATCTATGTTCATTTTGATATCGCCTGAAAGTATGTTTACATCAAATGGAACGTTGGTGTCCAGATCGATTTCATATATATCTTTTAGATCTATTCCGCTTGCTAAATAAAATGTTTCATAATCATGCATATCCTTGAAATATGACATTTTACCACGGCCATTATCATCTTTTATATAGATGTCATCCATGTTTTCTGTATAATACTCTGTATACCCTCCGAAGCCATACTGCGCAAACTTCTTGAAGTCAGCGGGACAAGTATCGCTTTCATAGAGTTTCAGCCGTCCCGAAACTGTTATTTCGTTGCCGCCTGATTTACGGAAACCACGATTGACGCTTTCATAATCCACATACTCTGTTCCGGCACGGACACGTCCTTTTCCTAAAAATTTTATGGCGTAATGGTGAACTTGTACGCCATATTCCATGAATCCCGGCGTGGACGGATTAATGTTTCTGCCTTCTACTGTGGCGTTGTTCTTTATTACGATACCGCCTGCTTCAAGGCCTGAGGTGTATTCTGAATCATACTCTTGTGGTTTGTATATCTCTTTAAAGACGTTACCTTCGACCTTACTGCCGTCAACTGTCAAAATTCCATATACCATTATTCCTGCAATAGTTGAACCTGCATTGTTGAAATATCCGCCTGAAGTGAGATTTTTTGGTCTGTAGTGTGTGTAATTGGTGCACTCTCCCTTAACAGGTCTGTATGTAGCACGACCCTCTACGGTGGTATTAGTGCCGTTTACATAAAGCGAACCCTCAACATAAATGCCGTTCATGCCCACAGTTGGTCCGTTTGCGCAAGCCCAGACAGTGCTGTAGTCATTAACTATCATATTATACTTTACGATAATGCAAGCGCCGAAGCTTTCGCACGATACATTAGTAGCGTTTTGTTCAGTACCGTCGCCGATAGTAAGATTTGAGCAGTATATTGCTGCGTCATGTGTTACTGCTGAAAATGTTCCGTCGCCAATGATAGTGATATTACTGTCAGGAGCGTAAATTCCGCTGTAGCTCTCATTGTATTTGGTTGCGGCTTGGCTTGAAAATGGGCTGTCACCAAGATCAATGCTGCCGACAAGCTTTATGTTCAGATCTTGTTCGCCTTCAACGTATATAAGACCAAATCGGCTGGGCCTTTCGCTGTTGCCGTTTATACGTTTGCCTATAGTCGCCATGTTGTAGCCAAGAAGCGTCAGAGTCTTGCTTTGTATATCGTATTTCCAGCCCTGTTTGCTCCATGTTTTATCAGACGTTACCTGTTCTTCACCTATCCATATGCCATATTCTGTGACCGCAAATGCGTTCAAAGGCGTAATGGACATTACCATACATAGAGTAAGTATGATGCTCAATAACCGTTTTTTCATATTGTTTCCCCCTCTTCATCATCTTTTGAAAGTTTAAAATCGAATGTCATTTCCAGCATTGCAAACAGCTTATACATGACCTCAGTGGCGATAGCTCTAATATCAAGCGATCTGATAAATGCAAGCACTTTTGCCTGTTCTTCCTCTGGTACTTTATACACTCGCATTGCCGCCGTCAGAAAACGGCGAAGCTTGTGGTCAAGTGGGAAATGGATATCGCATTTTCTTGCCATATAGTTGCGCATTATTCCTGATGTTCCAATTTCCATTTCATAGAAATCGCTCTCGGTATAGCCCGGAAAATTCGAACCGAATATCTGCTTCAGTTCCGACGTAGTGTGGACATAGATATACTCAGCCGTTTCAGGCATAGTATAAGCTTCAATGTAGATCTCTCGGAGATTTTCATTCAGCTCAGTGAGGGTTATCTGTATGGCAGTTTCCACCGCATATGTGTATATCGGCGACATATTATCACCAACAATGTTCTTTGCCACTCCAAATTGTCCGCTGAACATCGTGCCCACAAGATCCATTAGAATAGCGTCTTTTGTGGAGAATAAGTTCTGAAAGCTTCCTCTTGCAACGCCAGCTTTTTTCACTATCTGTGAGATAGTTGTCTGTTTATACCCCTGTTCCAGAAAAAGTTGGACGCATACAGTGAGTATCTTTTTTTTCGTTTCGATACCGTCTTTTCTTGTAGAAATATGTATCACCTCTTTTCATTGTTTATTAATAATGATTCATAAATTAGTATGTGTATTAGTTATAACATATATAACACAAATTGTCAAGTATCAGAAAGGGGTAACAGCGAAATTTTACAATTGGCAACGATTTTTTGTATTATTTTTGCCTTAATGATTTAAAGCAAAACTCTTGTATTATTATAAAAAGTATGGTATAATCAAATTACGAATTTTTTTGTATATTTCTAAGGAGGAAATAATTATGAGTATGTATATCACTTGTCTTGACCTTGAGGGAGTTCTCGTTCCTGAGATATGGATAGCTTTTGCTGAGGCTACAGGTATCCCTGAGCTTAAAAGAACAACAAGAGATGAGCCTGACTATGACAAGCTTATGAAATACCGTATCAACATTCTTAAGGAGCATGGTCTTGGTCTGAAAGAGATCCAGGATACTATCGCAACTATCGACCCAATGCCAGGCGCAAAGGAGTTTCTTGACGAGCTGAGAAGCTTCACACAGGTAATAATCATCAGCGATACTTTCTCACAGTTTGCAGGTCCTCTTATGAAGAAGCTTGGTTATCCTACTATCTTCTGCAACACTCTTGAAGTTGCTGACAACGGCGAGATCACAGGCTTCAAGATGAGATGTGAAAAGTCAAAGCTTACAACTGTAAAGGCTCTCCAGTCTATCGGCTTTGAAACTATCGCAAGCGGTGACAGCCACAATGACCTTGGCATGATACAGGCGAGCAAGGCAGGCTTCCTTTTCAGAAGTACCGACAGCATAAAGGCTGAATATCCTGAGCTTCCTGCTTATGAAACATATGATGAGCTTATGGCTGCAATAAAGGCTGCTATGGACTAATAGTCTTTAATAAAGGAAAAACATAGATGAAAAAGGTAATATCACTTATAATGGCAGCGGCTTTGTCACTGTCTGCGGCAGCTTGCGGTCAAAATTCTGACAGCAGCGTGGCTGATAAGTCAAGCTCAAAGGCTGATGAAAAGCCTGCGGTGGAAAGCTGTAAGATAGCTGATGATAAGTTCGATACATATGTGTCGAACACTTACGTTGCCACGGGAAACAATTTTGTGGTAAAGAAAGCTAACGAGGTAACATACAGAGCATATTTTCCACTGGAGGAATACGGAGAGCTTGAATACGCTTTCTATTTTTCAAATACTGTGGATTCTACATACAACGCTGACGGAAAGCAGGCTTTTGCAGGCAAAGAGGGCGGAGAGTATGAGATTTCCTCGGCTTATGTCTGTGACGGTGGAACAGGTCCGGATGACGAGATAACCTCACGCACTGAGGTAACATTTGACGGTGCAGGCTCAAAGAAAGTCGCACCTGCGGAAACTTTTTGGAGCGACCCTGTTACCCTGAATATCCCTGAGGATCATTATCTCGTGTGGGAATGGACGGTGACGGGAAGAGATATTCCATGCAACAAGATGTCAAACCTCACGTCTACCACATCATCGAAAAACGGCAGCGATTTCACTTATTGTGACGATGTGCCACTGCCGCTTCTTATAGGAGCAAAGCGTGATGTGAAATATCGTGTTACGGCTATCGGCGACTCTATCACACAGGGCTGTATGACAGACTTCATGGCGTATGAGTTCTGGGCGGCACGCATTGCAAAAGAGCTTGGTTCTGATTATGCTTTCTGGAACTGCGGTCTTGGCTGGGCGAGAGCGAGCGATTGCTCACAGAAAGGCAATTGGCTCGGAAGAGCGCTCAACAGCGACATCATGATAGTTGCGTTCGGCACAAATGACATTGTTTCGGGCGAATACGGTGGAGATGGCGGAAACAATGCCGATGAGGTGAATGGCTATATAAGCACTATCCTTGAACAATCTCAGGCGGCAGGCTGTAAGACTATCTTGTTCAATGCTCCTCCACAGGATTATGACGAGGAACACGAAGCGGTGAGAACCGCACTTAACGATACTGAAAAGCAGACGGCTGACAAATACGGCGCAGAGTATTTTGACTTTGCGGCACAGCTTTCAACACCTGAAAACCCAGCAGGTGCGCTTTATGGCGGACACCCGAACGGCGAGGGTGGCAAGGCCGTGTGCGAGGCATTCATGAAACAATTCGCAGAGCTTTTAGGCAAATAATATTTGTTTTTTTTACGGCGTTGTGTCTTTTGGCACTTCGCCGTTATTTTTTGCAAAACAATACCAAACATAATCTGCGATATGTAACGCATATTATATATAGTATCTTCGCTTTTGCCGTGAATATTTTATCATATGAAAAGTTTATACTTCTGACATAAGTTTCCCTTGACAAACGGGGTTAGTTTATGCTAATATGGATATGGTTAGTAAATACTAACCTAAATTAATGAAAAGGAGGAGTTAAGAAAAATATGAGCGTTATAATAGTAGGCGGAAATGACCGTATGGCAACACGCTATAAGGATATCTGCAAATCATATGATTGCAAGGCTAAGGTGTTCATCAAATATCCTACAGGTTTTGACAAGAAGATAGGCAGTCCTGATCTGGCAGTGGTGTTTACTGATACAGTGTCACATAAAATGCTCAATGGTCTTAACCAAAGAGCAAGCAAACTTGATTTTCCCGTGGCTATATGCCATTCATCAAGCTGTTCGGCTTTGAAGAACGTGCTTGAAAAATATTGTACTAAAGGCGTTGTAAACGCATAGATCTATATGTATAGGTTAGGAATTTCTAACCAAAGGAGGGACTATGTCACAGTCTGAGCTGAGAAATTTTGAAAAAAGCATGGCTTATCATCTTGCCCCTGCAATGCTTGGAATAAAGCCTGCCTGTCTTATGTCAATGGAAAAGAACAAGGACGGGCTTGAAAAGAATGTCGAGCTTTTTAACAGCAGGGCATATACAAAGGGCATGAAGCTAACAGTGCTTTGCGAGTGCAAAAGCAGAAAGCTGCTTTTTCTCTATAACGAAAAGCTTTTGTCTGACAGACTTGCAGACAACAGAGTAAGAAAGCTTCTTGAAAGCTTTGGCTATGACAGCCGTATGACCCTTGAACAGCAGCTTGAAAGGCTGTCTGGAAGAATATCCGCAAGTGAGGATTTTCCTCATGAGATAGGTTTGTTTCTTGGCTATCCTGTTGATGATGTTACAGGGTTCATACAGAACAAGGGAAGAAACTATCTTCTCTGCGGATATTGGAAAGTCTACTCTGACGAAAACAGAGCAAGACGAATTTTCAGCAATTATGACAAGTGCAGAAATTATCTGTGTAATAAACTTGCTCAGGGCGAAAGCATTTACCAAGCCCTGAAAATTTCTTAGGAGGTAATCATAATGAAAACAGCAGTAATTTATTGGAGCGGTACAGGCAACACAGAGGCTATGGCAAAGGCAGTTGCAGAGGGTGCAGGCGCAGAGTGCTTCGCAGTTTCTGAGTTCAGCGGCAATGTTGAGGATTATGACGCAATAGCTCTTGGATGCCCTGCAATGGGTGCAGAGGAGCTTGAGGACAGTGAGTTCGAGCCATTTTTCGCAGGTATCGAGGGCAAGCTCTCAGGCAAAAAGGTAGCACTCTTCGGCTCGTACGGCTGGGGTGACGGCGAGTGGATGCGTCAGTGGCAGGACAGAGTTACGGGCGACGGTGCAACACTTGTAAATGGCGAGGGACTTATTGTAAACGAAACTCCTGACGACGACGCTCTCGCAAGCTGCAAGGCTTTGGGCGAGGCTCTTGCTAAGTAAGCATATATCTCTAATGTAATAATGTAAACTGCAAACGCAGGCGGAAAAAGGCAGTTTTGCTTTTCTGTCTGCGTTTGTGCAGTGATTAAGTTATTGAAAACTAACTAAAGTTATGTTTAACTAACTTATGATTTTGTGCAAGCTTACAAAATTGAAAAAACGGCACATTTAGTCTTGACAAATTCGGTTAGCCGTGCTAAACTATATTACGGGTTAGAAAATGCTAACCCTTTTAATAAGCCTAAAAGTTAGACTAATCTAACTTTTGATACTGACAAAAGAACAGGAGGGTCTGAATGATGCCGCTGACATTTGCAAACGTAGGGGAAGAAAACATGATAAAGAAAGTAGGCGGAAAACCTGAAACAAGAAAGTTTCTTGAAAATCTGGGTTTTGTCGCAGGTGGAACGGTAACGGTAGTAAGCACTATCGGAGGAAACGTTATCGTTAAGGTCAAAGAATCAAGAGTAGCTGTTTCAAAGGAAATGGCTGCGAAGATAATGGTATAGGAAACATTTGGCGGTCAAGCCATGATAAATATGTTTGAAGATATTTTGTATAGTTAGGAGGAACAGGTTATGGCAACATTGAAAGAAGCTAAGATCGGTTCAACAGTTACCGTGAAGAAGCTCAACGGCACTGGTGCTGTAAAGAGAAGGATCATGGATATGGGCATCACAAAGGGTGTTGAAGTCCATGTAAGAAAGGTTGCGCCTTTGGGTGACCCTATTGAAGTAACAGTCAGAGGCTATGAGCTTTCGCTCAGAAAGGCTGACGCTGAGATGATCGAAACGGTCTGATACATAGTTCAGGCAAACAGCAAAAAATTTCATCGGCAGAGCTGATGTGTACTTAGAAGATGAGGATATATCAGAGTGTCGAAATTCTGAAAGGATCGAATTGTATGGAGATCAAAATTGCTCTCGCAGGTAACCCTAACTGCGGTAAAACAACTCTTTTCAACGCTCTTACAGGTTCAAACCAGTTCGTAGGTAACTGGCCGGGCGTAACAGTTGAAAAGAAAGAGGGTAAGCTCAAAGGTCATAAGGACGTAGTTATCATGGACCTTCCTGGTATCTATTCTCTTTCACCTTATACACTTGAGGAAGTAGTTGCAAGAAACTATCTTATAAGCGAGCGTCCGGACGCTATCCTCAATATCATCGACGGAACTAACCTCGAAAGAAACCTTTATCTTACAACACAGCTCGTTGAGCTTGGTATCCCTGTTGTTGTTGCTATCAACATGATGGACGTTGTTAAAAAGAATGGCGACAAGATCAATACAGATCAGCTTGCTAAGGAGCTTGGCTGTCAGGTCTGCGAGATATCCGCTCTTAAAGGAACCGGTATCAAGGAAGCTGCTGAGCTTGCAGTAAAGGCTGCTGAGTCAAAAGTTCCAATGGTACCTCAGCATTCATTCAACGGCGTTGTTGAACACGCTATTGCTCATATTGAGGAAGCATTTCTCCATGATGTTGCTGAAGAACAGCAGAGATGGTACGCTATAAAGATATTCGAGAGAGATGAGAAGGTCATTGAACAGCTCGGTATGTCTGAGCAGGTAAAGGCTCATATCGAAAAGGATATCTGCGCTGCTGAAAAAGAAATGGACGACGACTCGGAGAGTATCATAACAAACGAGAGATACATTTACATAGCGTCAATAATCAAGGATTGCTATAAAAAGAAAAATCAGGGCGGTCTTACAACATCAGATAAGATAGATAAGATCGTAACGAACCGTTGGCTCGGTCTTCCTATCTTTGCGGTGGTTATGTTCCTTGTTTACTATATCTCAATGGTAACAGTAGGTTCAGCCGCAACTGACTGGGCAAACGACGGACTCTTTGGTGACGGTTGGCATCTGTTCGGTATCGGTTCATCTGACGCTGAGGACGCTGCTGACGAATATGGCAGCTCGCTTGACATAATCAACGCATTTATCGAGCAGCAGGGCGGCGAGGCTATCGACAACGAGGCTGATGACTTTGATGCTGCCGCTGCAAAGACAACAGCAGACAACCTGCTTGCTACAGTAGATAAGTCCGCAACTGCTGATTATACAGTAGAGGACGAGGAAACACTTGAAGAAACAACAAAAACAGCTAAGTATGCTGATCTGAAAGCTGCAGTTGCAGCCGCTGAGAAATACAGCTTCGCTGATCCAGACCCAGCTGATTACGGCGTATGGGTACCAGGTATCCCTGTACTTATCGAAAGCGGTCTTGACGCAGTAAACTGCGCAGATTGGCTCAAGGGTCTTATCCTTGACGGTATCGTTGCCGGTGTTGGTGCGGTTCTTGGATTTGTACCACAGATGCTCGTACTCTTCATTCTCCTTGCTATCCTTGAGGCTTGCGGTTACATGGCTCGTATCGCATTCGTAATGGACAGGATATTCAGAAAGTTCGGTCTTTCAGGAAAGTCATTTATTCCGATCCTTATTGGTACAGGTTGCGGTATCCCTGGTATCATGGCTTCAAGAACTATCGAGAACGAGCGCGACAGACGTATGACTGTCATGACAACAACATTTATTCCTTGCGGAGCTAAGACGCCATTTATTGCAATGATCGCAGGCGCTATCTTCGGCGGTTCTGCTTGGGTAGCAACAGGCGCATACTTCATCGGTATCGCAGCTATCATTATTTCAGGTATCATGCTGAAAAAGACAAAGATGTTCGCAGGAGATCCTGCACCATTCGTAATGGAACTTCCTGCTTACCATATCCCTACAGTAGGCAACGTACTCAGATCAATGTGGGAGCGTGGCTGGTCATTCATCAAGAAGGCTGGTACGATCATTACACTGTCAACTATCTTCGTATGGTTCACTTCATACTTCGGCTGGGTAGACGGTTCGTTCGGTATGCTCACAGAAGACCAGATGGAATACAGTATCTTGGCTCACATTGGTAAGGCTATCTGCTGGATCTTCGCACCTCTTGGCTGGGGCAACTGGCAGGCAACTGTTGCAGCTGTTACAGGTCTTGTTGCTAAGGAGAACATCGTTGGTACAATGGGTATCCTTTACGGCGGCGGAGATGGTTCAGTTTACTCTGCTATCGGTGCTGCATTCACTGGCATCACAGGTATGTCATTCCTTATCTTCAACCTTCTCTGCGCACCTTGCTTTGCAGCAATGGGAGCTATCAAGCGTGAAATGAACAGCAGAAAGTGGTTCTGGTTCGCTATTGGCTATGAGTGTGGTTTCGCTTATGTTATCGCTCTTATCGTAAATCAGCTTGGCGGTCTTTTCACAGGTAAGGTAAATGTTATCGGTCTTATCTTTGCAATAGCTCTTATCGCCCTTATCATCTATATGCTCGTTAGACCTTATAAGGAAAGCACAAAGCTTGAAAAGGAAGTCAAGGTAGGAGCTAAGGCTTAATAAAAGAAAATTTCATCATCACTGATCTTGCATAAACAGTTGGGAGGATAATTATGGACACAGTAGGCGGTACGATTCTGATTGCAGTTATACTTGCTGTTATCGTGGCAGCTATCATTTACAAACTAGTAAAAGACAAAAAGCAGGGCAAAAGCTCCTGTGGAGGCAGCTGCGGCTGTTGTCCAAATTCTTCTCGCTGTCACAGATCATGATAAAACAGTAATAAACTTCGGGGAGGTCATCTGAATGCTGACTAAATCACAGAAAAGGTATTTATTTGCCATATACAGACTGGGTCAGAACGGCAGACCTGTCAAGTCCACAGAGGTAGCTTCTGTTCTGGGCGTGACAAAGGCAAGCACCGTCAAGATGACTCAGAAGCTTATAGACGAGGGCTATATAATCAAAGAGCCTTACCGTGAGATCACACTGACATCTGAGGGCATAAAGGCAGCTAATGAGCTTTATACTCCAAGTGTGATACTTCAGGATTTTCTTGAAAACCGTGTGGGCGTTGAGAGAAAAAATGCCGAGAATGACTCCGTGGCTATTGTTTCTCAGATATCTGAGGACGCTCTCGACAAGCTTGTAAGCTTTGCTTTGCAAAGCACGACAAACGGCTAAATCAGTAATATTTATATCGTTAGATCCCGCCTTTTTCGGCGGGATTTATCAGATATATCGGTTAGTTGCAAATAACCACAATGTGAAGTAAGTTATGGCATACAAATATGTATAATATGACGTTAAAAACGGCAAAGATACATTATTAAAATAAATAGTTGGAAAGGGGAATGAATGTGTTTCTTGAAATAAAGAACATAAAAAAGCATTTTGGCGAGGGCGAGAGCAGGGTTGAAGTGCTTAAGGGCATTGATATCGAAATAGAAAAAGGAGAGTTCTGCGTGCTTCTCGGACCGTCAGGCTCAGGTAAATCAACACTTCTGAACATTATAGGAGGAATTGACGCCGCTGACGAGGGGTATATCTCAATAAACGGCGAAAAAACAGCCGACATGAACGAAAAGGCATTGACCCTTTACAGAAGAAAGCACTTGGGTTATATCTTCCAGATGTACAACCTTATACCTAACCTGAATATCAAGGAGAATATCGAGGTAGGCGCATATCTTAGCGACAACCCTCTTGACGTTGACGACCTGCTTAAAACCCTTGGGCTTTACGAACATCGTCACAAGCTTCCTAATCAGCTTTCTGGAGGTCAGCAGCAGAGAACTGCTATTGGCAGAGCCATCGTCAAGAACCCTGATATCCTGCTCTGCGACGAGCCCACAGGTGCGCTTGACTACAATACCTCCAAGGAGATATTACAGCTTATAGAGGACGTAAACAAGAAGTATGGCAACACTATCATAATGGTAACACATAATGACGCTATCAAGCAAATGGCTGACAGAGTTGTAAAGCTCAGAGATGGTATGATAAGAAAGAATTATCTTAATGAAACTAAGCTCACAGCCGCAGAGCTTGATTGGTAAGGAGGGTCATCATGAAAAACCCTCTTATCAAGCGTTTGCCCAGAGAGCTTAAGGGCGAAATAGGAAAATACATCGTTCTGTTTTTGTTCATCACAATGATGATAGGCATAGTATCAGGCTTTCTTGTTGCGGCAGGCAGTATGTCTGTTGCTTATGACGAAAGCTTTGAGAAATACAATATCGAAAGCGGAAATTTTGAGCTTCTTCAAAAAGCCGATGATGATGCTGTCAAAAAGATAGAGAACGGTGAGGAGAAGATAAAGGTATATGAAAATTTTTATCTTGACAAAGAAACAAAAGAAGTTGACAGCACTATCAGGCTTTTCAAAAATCGTAAGGATATCGACAAGATATGTATAATGGACGGTGAGCTTCCTTCTGCTGATGACGAGATCGCTATTGACAGAATGTATGCTGACAATAATAAACTTAAAGTTGGCGACAGCCTGACGGTCGGCGGCAAGAAGCTTAAGATAACAGGTCTTGTTGCACTTTCAGATTACAGCGCACTGTATTCTAATCCGTCTGATATGATGTTTGACGCTTTGAAGTTCGGTGTAGCTATCGTTACCGATACGCTTTTTGACGATTATGGTGAGGCTGATCTTCATTACAGCTACTCATGGAAATATGATAAAACCCCGGCAGAAGATGAGGAAGCTCAGGATATGGCTGAGAAGGTCATGAAGCATATAAATGGAATCTCAATGCTCACTCAGTTTATTCCGGAATACTCAAATCAGGCGATACATTTTACAGGCGACGATATTAAGGGCGATAACACAATGATAACAGTTTTTCTTTATCTTGTTATGGTCATAATCGCATTTGTTTTTGCTATAACAACGGGAAACACTATTGCAAAAGAAGCAAACGTTATAGGTACGCTCAGAGCCTCAGGCTACACAAAGGGCGAGCTTGTTAGACATTATCTTGCAACGCCTATGATAGTCGTGCTTGTATCTGCCATTGTAGGCAACATACTTGGTTACACCTGCTTTAAGGATTTTGCGGTCAAAGCGTACTATGGAAGCTACAGTCTGCCAACATACAAGACGATCTGGAACGCAGATGCGTTTATAAAGACGACAGTAGTTCCTCTCATAATACTTTTCGTAATAAACCTTGTAATGCTTGTAAATAAACTAAGTCTTTCACCGCTTAAATTTTTAAGGCGTGATCTTAAAAAGCGTCAGAAGAAAAAGGCTTTTAAGCTCAACACAAGGATAGGCATATTAAAGCGTTTCAGACTTAGAGTCATCTTCCAGAACATTCCTAACTATATTACAGTGTTTGTTGGCATTCTTTTTGCTAATGTTATCATCTTCTTTGGCCTTGGCATGAAGCCTATGCTTCTTCATTATCAGGATATAATAGAAGATAATATGATAAGCAAATATCAGTATGTGCTGAAAATGCCTGTTGAAACTAAAACAGAGGGCGTAGAGAAATACTGTTCAGGCTCTCTTAAAACTGTCGATGACAAGCTCAAAGAGGAAACGGCAACTATTTACGGAGTTAAAGAAAACAGCAAGTTCGTTCATGCAGATATAAAAGACGGCGGAGCGTTTATCTCTGATGGTTATTCTCAGAAGTATAACATAGAGGTCGGCGATGAAGTGACGCTGAAAGAGTCTTACGGAGATAAAAAATACAATTTTAAGGTAGAGGGTATCTATGACGATCCTGCAACTATAGCAGTTTATCTGACAGACAGCGACTTCATAAAGACCTTTGAACTTGAGGACGGGTATTTTAACGGTTATTTCTCCAATACAAAGATAAAGGATATAGACGATCTGTATATTGCGACAACTATAACGAAAGACGACCTGACAAAAACATCACGACAGCTCATACTGTCTATGGGTTCTATGATAAGTATGTTTGCGACAGCGGGTGTTATAATGTTCATGCTAATTGTTTATCTTCTTTCAAAGGTCATAATAGAAAAGAACAGCCAGTCTATTTCTATGACAAAGATACTGGGTTACAACAACAGGGAAATAAACAGCCTTTATATAACGACTACGACCATAGTCGTTATAGCCTCAATGCTGCTGACTGTTCCTATAGTAAATGTCACTTTGAAGTATATATTCAAAGTTGCTTTCGCTCAGTATTCAGGCTGGATGCCATATTATGTGCCAGCAAAAATATTTGTTGAAGTGCCGTTGCTCGGTATCATTTCATATGCGGTAATAGCATTTATCCTTACAAGACGTGTAAAGAAAGTACCTCTTGATGAGGCACTCAAAAATGTAGAGTAATTCTTCCAAATCATTCTTTCTTAATTGAGCTGTGCTGTCGGTATGTATCGGCGGCACAGTTTTTTGTGTTTTTTTATAACTTTTTTTGAAAATCGCTAATTTGGAAAAATGAGTTAGGCAATCGTCGTAAATTTTATTAATATCTTTACTATACTTTAACATATTATTAACAGCATAGTGATACATTATATGATATGGAATTATACGCTTTTGATGATCAGGCTCTGCTTAATGAAGAGAAGAAGTGCAGAGAACTGCTGTGAATGACAGTATGTCATTCGGTGGGAGGAAAAATATGAGTAAACAAAAGAAGCCTGCAGGCGGTTTGAATATTATCATTGTGGGCTGCGGAAAAGTAGGCACGACCCTTGTTGAACAGCTTGTGAAAGAGGGTCACGATATCACGATAGTTGACAAGAATGCAAAGAAGATACAGGAACTCAGTAGTCTTTATGACATTATGGGCATCGTAGGAAACGGCGCAAGCTTTAGCGTTCAGCAGGATGCCGGCATAGAGAACGCCGACCTTATAATTGCTGTCACAGAGTCTGATGAGCTTAACCTGCTTTGTTGTACACTTGCCAAGAGAGTAGCAAAGTGTTCGGCTATAGCAAGAGTAAGAACACCTGATTACAGCAAGGAGATAGTCTATCTAAGAGAGAAGCTTGGTCTTGCAATGGTCATAAATCCTGAGCTTGAGGCTTCAAGAGAAGCGTCAAGAATACTTTGTCTGCCAACAGCTCTTGAGGTAAACACCTTTGCGAATGGTCAGGCGGAGCTTATAAAGTATAAGATACCTGAGGGCAATCCTCTTGTCGGCACTACGATCGCTGAGCTTAGCCGTAAAACGGCAACAAGCCTGCTTATATGCGCTGTTGAGAGAGAAGGGGAAATATATATTCCATCTGGCGATTTCACAATGAAAAAGAATGATGTTATCTCATTTTGCACCCAAAGAAATTTTTCAAGAACGTTCTTTGAAGATCTCAGTGTGAAGACAAATCAGGTGAAGAACACAATGATAATAGGCGGTGGCAAGGCGGCTTATTATCTTGCAAAACGTCTTATTGGCATGGGGATCAACGTCAAGATAATCGAGAATGACAGACAGCGCTGTGAGGATCTCAGCGTGCTTTTGCCAAAGGCGATAATAATAAACGGTGATGGCACTGACGAGGAACTTCTGAAGGAAGAGGGCATAGAGTATGCAGAGTCATTTGTGGCTCTCACGGGAATAGACGAAGAAAATATCCTGCTCACTCTTCATGCAAGACAGGTGTCAAATGCTAAGACTATCACAAAGATAAACAGGATAAACTTCAAGGACGTTATAAGCAGACTGGACCTTGGAAGCGTAGTATATCCAAGATATATCACCTCTGAGGCGATAATAGCCTACGTCCGTGCGAAGAACGAATCGGGAGATAGCAATATCGAAACGCTGTATCATTTGTTCGATCATAGAGTAGAAGCTATCGAGTTCAAGGTGGATCAGGAGTCAGAGGTCACAGGTGCACCGCTTCAGGCTCTTGATTTAAAAAGACATTTGCTTGTAGCGTTCATAAACCGAAACGGCAAGATCATTATCCCGAGCGGTCAGGATACTATAGAGAAGGGCGACACTGTAATGGTCGTCACTACTCATACGGGATTTAACGATATCACTGATATTCTGAAATAGCGGAGGAAATATGAACAGCTCGATCATTCGATATATTTTAGGAAACGTTATGCGAATGGAAGCCTGCTTTTTGCTGCTGCCTTGCATAGTGTCGCTGGTTTACGGGGAAGGCGTGGGACTTTATTATCTTGGAACAGCCATTGTGTGCCTTGCTATTGGTGTGGTAATGGCTTGGAAAAAGCCTAAAAACTATGTGTTTTATCTCAAAGAGGGTTGTATAGCAACATCTTTGAGCTGGATAGTTATGAGCCTTGTTGGGTGTATGCCTTTTTGGATAAGCGGAGAGATACCAAGCTTCACGGATGCTATGTTTGAAACAGTTTCCGGCTTTACAACAACTGGTGCTTCGATCCTTACCAATGTTGAGGCGCTTTCTCATACTGCACTTTTTTGGCGAAGCTTCACGCACTGGATAGGCGGTATGGGAGTTTTGGTGTTCCTGCTTGCTATCATACCGCTGAGCGGTGGCTCAAATATAAATCTTATGAGGGCGGAAAGCCCTGGACCATCAGTGGGCAAGCTTGTTCCGAAGATGAAATATACCGCAAGGATACTTTATATAATCTATTTTGGCATGACCATATTGGAATTTATTTTTCTTATTATCGGCAAAATGCCTGTGTTTGACAGCATTTGTACAGCCGTTGGAACGGCAGGCACGGGTGGTTTTGGAGTCAAGAACGACAGCCTAGGAAGCTATTCGCCATATTTGCAGTGGGTGGTTGCCATTTTCATGATACTGTTTGGCGTGAATTTTAACGCATACTATTATATTATATACAGGCATTTTAAAAAGGCATTCAAAATGGAGGAAGTACGGTGCTATTTTGCTATAATCCTCATTGCCACAGCTATAATATTCGCAAATATCCTCGACCGCTGTGTTAGCATTTTTGACGCACTCACAAAGTCAGTCTTTCAGGTGGCGTCACTAATTACAAGTACGGGCTTTTCAAGCACTGACTTTAATCTGTGGCCTCAGATATGCCGGACGGTGCTTGTACTTATAATGTTCATAGGAGCTTGCGCAGGCAGTACGGGCGGAGGTATAAAGGTATCAAGAGTGATCGTGCTTTTCAAGACAATGATAAAGGAGCTTCACTCATATATACACCCAAAGAGCATACGAAAGGTAAACCTTGACGGCAAACCTGTTGAGCATGAGATAGTGCGTTCTATAAATGTTTATATCGTAACATTCGTGATAATTTTTGCTTCATCAGTTTTTATGGTGGCATTTGATGGTAAAGATCTTGTAACAAACTTTACTGCTGTGCTGACAACCATCAATAACATGGGACCTGGTCTTGCGGAGGTAGGTCCAACAGGCAACTTTTCAAACTTCTCTGTTTTTTCAAAGTTCGTTTTCATGTTCGATATGCTTGCAGGCAGATTGGAGCTTTTCCCTCTGCTGATACTTTTCCACCCCTCTGCATGGAAAGATCTTATCTCTAAAAGGGCGGAAGCAAGAAAATTCTGATAACATAAAAAGGACTGCATCTCGACCCATTCAGGGACGATGTGCAGTCTTTTGATTTTCTATAAGGTATGTTATTTAAAGAAAAACCCTGCTGTCATGTCAAGATAATTTCCGCCGCTGTAGTTTGGATACTGCTTCTCGACTTCTGCCTTGAAGCTTTCTGCGCTTGTGCAGTTTGCAGCAATGGATTTGAGGTTTTCAAGATAGTCTATCTTTGTCTGAGCGTCTTTAAGATCCTCAGGTGTGTAGTGGGAAGTGAGTATAAGGTCATAGCCCTTTGCGATATAGTCACGAAGCTGTGCAATTATTGCGTCAGCGTGACCTGCCCCTGCAACGATAGAGTGGCAATCGTGACCGAGCATATGAGTGTAAACTGCATTTATCTCAGGTATCTCAACGTCAAATGCCTCAGAAGTCTGCTTGATAACAAAATCAATGCCGCCGATAGCGATCTTGCCCTCGCCGATAACGTTCGTTATCTTGTGAACTGACTTGTCGAAAATATCGCCGAATGCGCCTGTGAAGTTGTTGATAAGAGCCTTTCCACCACCGTTTTCTGAATATTCCACAGCGTTCTGTGTTGCATACTTAGGCACGTCAGGCAGGAACGTTGCGCCTGCGCCGTGATATGCCACCAGCATACCTTCTACCTCAACGTCCTTGAGATAGTCTGCAAGCTCGGTATTGTTGTCAAAGAAGCAAGGTGACTCGATAACGACAGCCTTGCCGTTTTTCTCGACGATAAAAACTTCGTTGTCGATAAAATCGTTGGTCTTGTAAGTGTGAAGCTTTATGCCACCGAAATCGTAAACGTTCACTTCGCCTTTTGCGAGCTTAACAGATGTAAATGTATTTTTGTTCATAATATATTCCTCCTAAAGTTTTGCGTTTGGATTTGACTTTCGGAAGAACAAGCGCTTGATCTCTTTCCTTGACTTTATCATATCACAAAGTTTTTACCTTGAAAAGTACGCACTTTTTTGTAAGGTAGTTACCAAAAAGTAAGTTTTGCGCAAAAACGCTGTTTTTATGTAAAAACAAAATTGTAAACATTATATGAATAAAACTAATGTTGCTTTTGGGCTTGTAATATGCTATAATGAATGTAACATTCTAAATGAAACAATTGAGGTGATAATATGCTGAGAAAAGAAGATCTGCCTGAATGTCCTATAGCAACAACTGTGCAGCTTATCGGCAACAAGTGGAAACTGCTTATCCTGCGCAATTTGCGTATGCGTCCATGGCGGTTTAATGAGCTTCAAAAGTCACTGACAGGTATAAGTCAGAAGGTGCTTACGGAAAATCTCCGTGCAATGGAATCAGACGGGATAATCGTTCGCACTGTTTATGCAGAAGTGCCGCCGAGAGTAGAGTATTCGCTAAGCGACCTTGGCGAGACCATGCGTCCTATTTTAGACGCTATGGAGAAGTGGGGAAATGAATATAAGGCATCATTTAATTGAATTATAATAATATACAGAATAAGTAAAAGCAAAAGACTGCATATCGACCTGAAAATGGTCGTAATGCAGTCTTTTGTTGTAAGATCAAATTGTAAATTTAAAAATACTAGCTTTTTACGCCTGTTATTTTACAGCCTTTTTGAACTGCTGTTCATATTTATGCTTGGTCGCTATTCCGCCTCTTATATGTCTTTCACGTTTGTTTTCCTCAAGGACCTCTTTTACGCTTTTGAAAAGCTGAGGAGAGATTTTCGGCAGACGTTCTGTCAGATCCTTATGTACTGTGGATTTGCTTATGCCAAATTCCTTTGCCGCACAGCGTACCGTGGCTCTGTGTGCCGCAACATATTCTCCAAGCAGCACACATCGTTCCTTTTCGGATCCATTCATTGTTCACACCCCATTAAATTTTTCTGTAGTAATCTATATGCTGTTGCTTACCTCATTATTACTTGACGTTCTTTCAGACTTTACAAAATAATTGCCGATAATCAAATATTTTTATGCAAAATGCTTGAAATCACACTTGGAATGTGCTATAATGTAAGTGTGATAGAGATACTGTCACAGAATATGAACGAAACGAGGGGATAAGGGCAATGAAACTTAATTTTATCGGTGCAACACATGAGGTAACGGGAAGCTGTACATATATAGAAGCCTGCGGAAAGAGATTTCTGGTGGATTTCGGAATGGAGCAGGGCGTTGACTATTTTGAAAATGCGAAGATACCTTGTCCTCCTGGAAATATAGATTTTGTATTGCTGACTCATGCTCATATAGATCATTCAGGTCTGCTTCCACTATTGGCGGCAGGCGGCTTTGCTGGACAGATACACGCAACGGAGGCCACTTGTAATTTATGTGAGATAATGCTGAGAGATTCAGCGCATATTCAGGAGTTTGAAGCAGAGTGGAGAAGCAGAAAGGGCAAACGTAAGGGCACTGGCGAGGTGTCGCCACTCTATACTATGGCAGACGCAGAGGCGGCTATTGCCTGCCTTTGCCCACACCCATACAGTGAGGTGACGGAGATATCCGAGGGCATAAAGGTACGCTTTATCGACGCAGGTCACTTGCTTGGTTCATCAAGCATCGAGATATGGCTCACAGAGAACGGTGAAGAACGTAAGATCGTATTTTCGGGAGATATAGGAAACCTTGACCAGCCTCTTATCAGAGATCCGCAGTATATAACGGAGGCAGATTATGTTGTAATGGAGTCCACATACGGTAACCGTCGCCATGATAAGCCGAAGGACTATGCAAAGAGTCTTGCAGAGGTCATTCAAAAGACCTTTGATAGGGGAGGAAATCTTGTTATACCGTCCTTTGCAGTGGGCAGAACTCAGGAACTGCTGTATTTTATAAGGCATATCAAGGCGGAGAATATGGTGACGGGTCATGGGGATTTTCCTGTGTATGTGGATTCTCCGCTTGCTATCGAGGCAACGCAGATATTCAATAAAAACAAAAATTCCTGTTTCGATGAAGAGGCAATGTCCTATGTGAACAAGGGCATAAATCCTATCACTTTCAGCGGACTTAATATCGCTGTCACAAGTGACGAGTCAAGAGCCATAAACTTTATCGACACGCCTAAGATAATAATTTCCGCAAGCGGTATGTGCGAGGCAGGCAGAATAAAACACCACCTCAAGCACAATTTGTGGAAACCTGAAAACACTATACTTTTTGTGGGCTATCAGGCTATGAATACCCTTGGAAGAAGTCTTGTGGAGGGTGCAAAAACTGCAAAGCTTTTCGGCGAGGAAATCGTTGTCAGGGCTGAGATACTGGTGCTGCCAGGCGTGAGCGGTCATGCTGACGTTGATGGTCTGGACAGGTGGATAAAAAGCTATGAAAAGCCGCCTAAGAAAGTCTTTGTCAACCACGGCGAGGATTCTGTTGCCGAGGCGTATAAGGAGCATTTGCGTAACGATTTCGGGCTTAACGCCTTTGCACCATACAGCGGTGCGGAACTTGACCTTATAAGCGGCGAGTTCAAAAACACGACCCCTATAAAGATAGTCAAGAAGACAGGTGCGTCGCCTAATTATCAGCGTCTGCTCAGCGCTCTTGACAGGCTGACGGCTTTGGTAAACAAAAGCTCAGGTCTTACGAATAAAGATCTTGCAAAGCTCACTGATACCATAAATAATATCTGTGCAAAGTGGAACGATTAGCTTTTGCTGTACATATAATATGAGATACAGGGCAACACTGCACGCTTTATGTGTGGTGTTGCCTGACGCATACGAAAGGAACAAACCACACAATGAAAAAGATACACGTCAGTGCTATAAACAGAAAGGTCAGAGGTGACGAAAAGCTTTTTGTTGAAGAGTGCGACAGAAAATATAATGAAAAGCTCGTTGCCATTGCAGACAGCATCGAGGAGCATCAAAAGGAGAAGCCTATATTGCTTTTGGCAGGTCCGTCAGGGGCGGGCAAGACCACAACAGCGTTGAAAATAGAGGAAATACTTGACAGCAGGGGGATACACACCCACACTATCTCTATGGACGATTATTTTCTGCCTTCTGACAGCTTCACCGCTGTTATAGGAGAGGACGGCAAGCCTGACTATGAATCTCCTGACAGGATAGACAGAAAGCTTCTCTATGAGCATATGGAAATGATAAACAGTGGCGAGGAGGTAGTTCTGCCGAAGTTTGAATTTTCAGAACAATGCAGGCGTGATGGAGAAAAACTCAGACGAAACAAAAACGACATAGTTGTTTTTGAGGGTATCCATGCCCTTAATCCAGAGGTCACAGGTGCGGCTGGGGATTATGCAAGATGTATGTATGTCAGTGTAAGAAGCAGACTTGAATTGAAAGACGGTGAGCTTCTGCATCCTTGCTATATCAGGCTTATGCGCAGACTCATAAGGGACGGATTTTTCCGTGGCAGAAGTGCAGCGGAAACACTAGATATGTTCGACAGCGTTGAGGCTGGTGAGAACAAGTATATAATGCCATACAAGCACAGGGCTGAGTTTTCAGTGGATACTTTTCACGCTTATGAGCCTGCCTTGTATAAGAACTATCTTTTGGATACACTGCGACGTGAGAGCAGGAGTTATAAGGATTTTGAACGCTTTTTGCCTATGCTAAAAGCCCTTGAGGAGATAGAGCCGGTGATGCTCGAAAGTGTGCCTGTAAATTCCCTTGCAAGGGAGTTTGTAGGTGAGAGCAGCTATAGCTACTAAGACGATAAAACGCCGTCGGAAAAGGACGGCGTTTTGCTATGTTTGCTTGACTTTTTTTATAAAAAGTAGTAAAATGAAATAAGGTAAGTATAGGTATTTTTGAAAACGTTTTCCTGAACGTGATCATTGAATAAAAAATTAGTGGGGATAAAAATGAATTTTGATAATGATTTGATGCTTTTCTTCCGAACGATATATGAAGATTCGGCAGATATGGACGAATGCAGTGCCAAGGTGAAAAGTGCTGTGGCTGCTGTGGCAGACAAGCTTGACATCGTCAGAGCGGAGCTTGCAGTGAAAATGCCTGCAACAAAGCTTTGTGAGGATGGAGCAGATATGCTCATGGTGCTTTATGACAGAGAGAAGGACGTGGAAAACGAGCCTTTTGAGGCAAGTTTTCCTTTGTTTGAAGGCGGCTTTATAACAGTGACCTTTTATTCTGGTAATTCCAATGGCTTTGATAACGAGCAAAGGAATATCGTAGAGATAATTGCAAACACCGTGTTTATCCAGTTTAACAGGGTAGTTATGCAGGAGCTTGTTACTCATGTTATAAAAACGGATATCGAAACAGGTGCAGCAACTTTAGACGCTTTGATAAACTATGCCGGTATGCTTATAGCGCAAAACAGGATAGAGGATTTCAGTATAATTTTTTTCAATATACATAACTTCAAATATGTAAATAAGGTATTAAATTACGAACAGGGCGACGTTGTTTTGCGTAATTATACAAAGACTATATACCGAAATCTTTCAGATGGTGAGATGATCGCAAGACTTGGCGGCGATAATTTCGTTATGCTTGTAAAGAACGAATCGCTCAGAGAATATATTGATATGCTCAGCTTTATGAACATAAGGTATGACGATGGCAAAGTATCAAAGGATTTTATTTTTAGTGCAACCATCGGATATTCGTCAACTGTGGGTATAAGATATCCAAGAGAAGTAATGGCTCGTGCAAGCATTGCATATGCTGCTGCAAGACGAGTTGGCGCAGGCCATGTAATGGAGTATTCCGAAAATATAAAACAAGAACTGATGAAAATTCAGGGAGTGCTGTCAAACTTCATGGCTGGGCTTATGGCAGGTGAGTTTGAGGTGTATTATCAGCCAAAGGTACGCATCGAAACCAAGAAGATATTTGGTGCAGAAGCCCTTGTACGTTGGCATAGAAAGGGAAGGTTATCAGCACCGGTGGAGTTTATTCCGCTTCTCACGAATGACGGAAGCATAATAAAGCTTGACTACTATGTGCTTGAAGAAGTTTGCAAATGGCTGAGAAAACGCATAGATATGGGTTTTGAACCTTTGAGGATATCAGTGAATTTTTCGAGGAAGCACCTGGAAGAAAAAAATATGATAGGCAATATAGTTGCCTTGATCGACAAATACGAGCTTGATCACCAGCTTATAGAAATAGAGCTTACTGAAAGCGAGGATTATCAGAATTTTGAGCTTATCACAGAGATCGTGAATGGTCTGAGAGCTAATGGTATCGTCACATCTATGGACGATTTTGGTACTGGCTTTTCATCGCTCAATGTGATAAAGAACGTTGATCTGCAGGTAATAAAGATAGACAAGTCCTTTATTCCTCTTGAAAAGGATTATGAGGGCAAGGATAAAGATCTTATAATGTTCTATTACATTATAAAAATGGTTAAAAAGCTTGGCAAGGAAACTATCGCCGAGGGAGTTGAAACTGAGCAGCAGCTTGACTATCTCAGAGAAGTTGGCTGTGATGCCGTTCAGGGCTTTGTATTTGACAAGCCTCTGCCTGCGGCTGAGTTTGAGAAACGTCTTGCCTGCGGTTATAACTGATAAATAAAAGGACGAACATTTTGTGTTCGTCCTTTTTTTGCATGAATGAAAACAGCCGCAGACTGCCAGCCTTTTGCAATGTGTGATTATTTATCCTGTGTGGAAAGTATCTTTCTAGTCTGAGGTATCTCGAAAAGTGCAAACGCACCGATAGCTGTGAATATCATTTCAGGAAGCATATATGAGCCGTTGTAAAGCAGGCTGTAGAGTACGCTGTTGTCTGTTGAGAAGCCGTCCCACAGTGCGCCGAATGACTTCCAGATAACAACGCCGCTGATGAAGTGGCAAACAAATCTCAGGAAAACTGCTATCATCGTTCCTGTTATCCAGCCCACTGCGCCTTTCTTTCTGAAAATTCCTGCCACACCGAGAACTGTGTAGGCTGCAAGATAGTCAATGAATATGCAGGCAACGAGCATTATAGGAGAAAGTCCCCAGCCGAAAAGTCCGTCTGTGATACCCTGAATGAACTGAATGAGAGAGAAAACAAATGCCGCTCCAAGACCCTTTGCTACGCCATGCTTAATGCTGAAAACGGCTATAGGAAGCATGGAGAGCAGTGTGATAGAGCCGCCCCAAGGGAGCTTGTATACTCTGATAAAGCTAAGCACTGTTGCCAGTGCCACCATTACTGCACCCTCGACCAATGTGAGTGTTTTTGAATTTTTCATATTATACCATTCCTTTCTGCGTACAAAAAATGCGTATGCCTGATAAAAGGGCACACGCATAGATATACACACTATTTTCCTACGCTGGCATTACCCATATCAGGTGCGGTCAGAACATCAATTTGCTCTTTCTCAGCCGAAAAGCATTCAGCTCCCGTGTCGTTTTATGTACTATTGTTATTATACTGCTTTTTTCGTGGGTTTTCAATAGCTTTTCTGATTTTCCCCACCTAAATTGTATGAAAACATAAATATTTGTCACAAAACCGCATTTTATTATTAGTTTTGTACATCTTTGCTGAGTATCTCCTCTATGTTCTCAAAAATAAATTCCTGCGCCTGCTTTGGAAAAAGTATCGTCTTGTAGCTGTTTCCAAGCTGTGATATTTTTTCACGCTCTATTATTCCTGCTTCGGGGGAAAGTATTGTAGTTTCAAGAAAGCCCCTGCCGTTTGCACCGTCTTTTGCAAGATAATTTTCACCTATGAGCCATTCTTTTATGGCAAGTTTTATGCTTCTTATATCGCCGTCTGTGCCGAGCTGATAGAAAATGCTGTCGCATACCTCTGAAAGAGTCATATCCTGTTCCTTGCCTGAAAGCTCACCTGCGTGGGCAATTATATATTCCTTTGTGCTTTGACCGCCAACCGCATTTTGCTTTTGCAGATAGCCCTCTGGGATATATTTATAACCCGAAGCAGCGTCAGGATTTTCCTTGAGATATTTCTGTATCTCAGCTACAAAGTATCTTCCATAACGTTCCTGCTTTGACTTTCCCACCCCTGAGATATTCAAAAGCTCCGTCTGCGTCTTAGGAAGCTTTATACACATATCACGCAGTGAAGCGTCTGTAAGAATGATATATGCAGGCAGACTCGCCTGTGTCGCAAGCTTGCTCCGCACAGCTCTAAGCCGTCCGAAAAGCTCCTTGTCGAATGTCGTAACTTCGTCTCTGCCGATCTTTGTGACCGTTTCGCTCTTTGGCTTTTTCTTTGGTAGGCGTATTGTAATAGTCTTTTTGTCCATTAATATCTCTGCAGACCTTCTTGTAAGGGTAAGCACAGAAAAATCCCCGTGTGAAGTCTGTGTGATGTAATCATCAGCTTCAAGAAAAGCTATGAGCCTGCGGATATAGACCTGCGTGGAGTCTTTCATTATGCCGTATGTCGAAAGCGTGGAAAGATCAAAGCGCTTTACCTTTTCGGTGTCTGAGCCTTTAAGTATCTGTGCTATGACACCTGCTCCAAAAGAAAGGTTTCGCTGGTGAAGTCTATAAATGCAGGAAAGCACTTTTTGGCAATCTACAGAAACGTCAACTTCTTCTGTTTCTCCGAAATCACCCAAACAGCCTGAACAGTTCTGACAAGGCTTGTCCTGCTTCTCACCGAAATATCCAAGGATAAACTCTCTCAGACAGCCGTTTGTGTTGCAGTAATCGGTCATCTTTTTCAGACGCATAAGATCACGTTTGCGTATCATTTCAAGAGTGTCATCGTCAAGGTCGGGATTGTCATGAGAATTGTTTATAAGAAACTTGTTGGTCACAACGTCCTGACCGCTGTAGAGCAAAATGCACTTTGCTTCGTTTCCGTCACGTCCCGCTCTGCCTGCCTCCTGATAATAGCTTTCAATATTCTTAGGCATATTATAATGTATGACATAGCTCACGTTTGATTTGTCTATTCCCATGCCGAAAGCATTGGTCGCCACCATGACCTGGACACGGTCAAAGATAAAATCGTCTTGATTTTTACGCCTTTCCTCATCAGAAAGTCCTGCATGATAGCGTGAAGCGTTGTAGCCGTCGGCACAGAGCTTTTCACACACGCTCTCAACATTTTTTCTTGTGGAGCAGTAGATTATTCCGCAGTTGTCCTTGTATTTCTCAACTATCCTCACTGTTTCACTGTATTTGTCATGAGGGTGAGAAACGCCAAAGTAGAGATTTTTTCTGTCAAAGCCTGTGGTTATGGTGAAAGGGTCACGGAGTTCAAGCATTTTGATAATGTCCGCTTTTACTTCTGCGGTGGCAGTGGCGGTGAATGCACTGACGATAGGGCGGTAGGGAAGTTTGCCGAGAAACTCGGGTATCTTCATATAGGAAGGTCTGAAATCTTGTCCCCACTGAGAAACGCAGTGGGCTTCGTCCACCGCAAGCATGGATATCTTCACCGACGAAGCCAGTGACAGAAACGATCCTGTCATCAGCCTTTCAGGTGCAACATATATTATCTTGTACATACCACGGGCGGCGTTTGATATAGCTATTTCATACTGTGCCGCCGTCAGTGACGAGTTCAGATACGCTGCCCTCACTCCTGATTGTATCAGCGAGTTCACCTGATCTTTCATAAGGGATATGAGAGGCGAAACAACTATGGTTATCCCGTCAAACATAAGGGCAGGTATCTGATAGCACATAGATTTGCCTGCGCCTGTTGGCATAACTCCAAGGCAGTCACGCCCTGCAAGTATGCTGTCTATTATCTGCTCCTGACCATTTCTGAACTGAGAGTGTCCGAAAAAGTCCTGAAGCACTGAATACTTATTGCGAAAATCTGTCATTTTATCCTAACTTTCCATTGTGTGTATGCTTATATTATACTACCAAAAACCAGCTAAGTCAAACAGATATACAAAATTCCATGCACGATTTTGTAACATCTTTTCCTTAGTCGCTATTGTAATTTTATCGGGATTATGTTATAATAGGCTTGATAAATAATTAGTTATAAAAATATAAAAAATTAACAAATCTCCAAAGGAAGGATTGTCTGAACACAGTCGTATATTCAGGCATGGTGAAGATCATGGATATGGAAAATAAATTGTGGCAAAGCTATTTTGGTGCTGTCTGGGGAAAGGTTTGTTCAATATGGCACAATATCGGCGGGTTTGTTATGGACGAGAAAAGCGGAGAGTTTTATGCCGATGAAAACTGTCGTGCTCTTATGGGACTTAGAGAGAACACAGATTATGACAAGTTCAGAGATATAGTTGCATTGAACGGCGGAGGACGAGATCTTGGCCTGCCGTTGTGTATAGAACTTCTTGACACTCCAAGTGGCATTACCGCCGGAATAGTGTATCTGTCGAAAGAATATATGTCAAAAAGTGTTTTTGAAGGGATCGACATTATACCACAATCAGAGCTTGTAAGACTTCTTGATGGAATGACACGCTCATCATTGCTTGCTCTTGTAAGATTTGATGGAGCAGGGAAGCTTTTGGATTCAGACTACTGCATAGGGGAGGCACTTAAGGCGGCTGTTGCGGTTTTGCCTGAAAATACTGTGACGGCATTCAATTCAGACGGTCAGTTTTGGATATATGTTCCACGCTTTGGAGGTAAGCCTGAGGAGTTTGCTGACAATATACGTAAAGCGGTGAAGGAGTGTTGCCTGCCAGATGAATTTGGAGTGAGATCGTCTTCAAATCATTCGCTGTCTGTGACGGCAGGCATAAGCAGCGGCTTTGAAGTGCCAGCAAGACTCATGCACGCAGCAGGCTTTGCACTCTATGAAGCTAAGGCAAAGGGTGCAGGCAGTATTTGTTGCTTTGATCCTGAAAAATATGCAAAGCAGAAGAGTGATATCGAGAATATCAGGGCTTTTTCAGAGCTTCTTGATAAAAATCTGTTTACATATCATTTTCAGCCTATCGTTAGTGCTTCAACAGGCGAGATAGTCGCTTATGAAGCGCTTATGAGAACAAAGGGAAATATAGCACTCAATCCGCTTCAGATACTCAACTGTGCTAAAAATTTTGGCAGACTTTACGATATAGAGAAAGCTACACTGAAAAATACTCTTAAATATCTCAGCAAGCATCAGCTTGATTTTGAAAACCGCAGGCTGTATATAAATTCAATATCATCTCATGCTCTTGACGATAAGGATTTTTATGCGATCGTCAATGACTATGGTGAACTTCTTGAAAAGGTCGTTATCGAAATGACAGAGCAGACAGAGATAAGCGAGGACGACCTCGATAGAATAAGGGTGCGTCTTGAAAAGAACAATATGAGCCTTGCTATTGACGATTACGGCACAGGCTACTCAAATACATCGAATCTTCTGCGATATGATCCTGAGGTGGTAAAGATAGACCGTTCCCTCATTTCTGGCATTGACCAGAATCCTAAGGCTCAGAAGATAGTTTCAAAAATGGTGGAATATTTCCATTCAAGCGGATATACCGCACTTGCAGAGGGTGTTGAAACAAGCGAAGAACTTAAAACCATGATATATTTCGGCGTCGATCTTATTCAGGGTTATTATGTTTCTAAGCCGAAGCCTGTGCTTATCCACGATATCTCGGAAAATATCCGTGAGGAGATAGTGGCTTACAGTATCGAGGCTGGAGATAAAGATAAAAAGGTCTTCCACGCTGAGGATAATGACGTTATCGACCTTGCTGAGATGTATAAAAAAAGATATTCTGACATTTTTCTCGGCACAGGTACATTTACTCTTTCAGGAAAGGCTGAGGACGATTGTGCGGTGCCTCTGTCTGTGACAGTTGGTAGTGGCGTTGATTGCGTCATTCACTTGAAAAACGCATGGCTCACTACATATGGTGAACTGCCGAACATAAAGCTTGGCACTGGCTCTAGAGTAAGGATAGTGTGCAGCGGTGAAGATCGTATAGACGGCAGAGGTATTTATGTTCCTGAGGGATCGTCGTTAGAGCTTGTAGGCTCAGGTGAGCTTTATATCAGATCAGAATCACAGGATTGCTATGCAATAGGTACTGACAGCAAGCAGCCTTGTGGAAGGATAACTGTCGCAATGACAGGTGTTCTTGATATAACTGCAAATGGCGACAAGTGCGTCGGCATAGGCGGAGGAGGCTGCAAAGATGGTATTGTCATTGCAGGCGGTGATATAGCTGTAAATTGCAGTGGCGATAGGTGCGTTGGTATTGGAAGCATCGATGGCGACGCAGATGTGACTATATCAAACTGTGGCTGCAGACTAAAGCTTGCGGCAGGAATGTCAGTGGGCATTGGTGCCGTAAAGGGCAGTGCTGATATAAGCATTTCAGACTATAACATTAGCTGTGTGCTTTCGGGAAATAATCTGACTGCAGTGGGAGTTATGAGTAACGGGACAGGAAAGATATGTATTCTCGATGGCAGGCTCAACATTTCCATGAAAGGACGAACTCTCAACTGTGTGGGAACAAGGGGCGGCAAGCTTGACTGTGAACTTGAAAATACTGTCTTTACGCTTTACTGCGAGGGTGGTTCTGTTTCAGGCGTTGGAGATAAAACAGGCAAAGGTGACGTGACAGCAAAAAGCTGTCAGTTTGATGTAATGTTCCTTACAGGCGACGGTTGGGAAATTGGAAGTCCGGAGGGTATGCTTTCGGTCACTGACTGTAAGAAAAATATTAAGATAAACGAATAAGGCAAAGCACATAGGCGTGCCTTGTGTGACGCTGCTTTAGATCGTCTGAAGCAGCACGGCTGATTTGTACGGAGGATCATGAGATGATGAATGATACTGCTAAACGCAGACGTATAAAAATAGGACTTTTGGTGAGCCACCTTGAAGATGATTTTGACGATGCGGTTGCAGAGGGCGCAATGATAGGCGCAGAGCAGTGCGACGCCGACCTCGTTATTTTTCCAGGCAGATATATAGATGGGATCTATGCCGACAAGCTGAGAACGGTGTATGAGTATCAGTATAATACTTTGTTCGATATGGCGGCGGCAAATAAGTTCGACGTTCTGCTTGTGCTTATCGGCACACTTGGAACATATCTTGACAACGAGCATAAGGCTCAGTTTCTGAAAAAATTTGCTGGAACGCCTGTTATAACTATAACGGCACATATTGATGGTTATCCTTGTATCATGCTCGACAACAGAACGGGAATGAAGGAGGCTATAGAACATCTTATAAAGGTGCATGGCTGTAAAAAGATAGGTATGGTAAGCGGACCTAAAACAAGTGATGATGCCCTTGAAAGACTTGACGTTTACAAGGAAACTCTTGAGGAAAATGGTATCATCTATGACGAAAAGCGTGTTGCATATGGTAATTTTTCGAAATTCTGTGTTGACGAAGTCGGAAAGCTAATTGACGATAATCCAGAACTTGATGCTATCGTTTTTGCAAACGACCAGATGGCAATTGCAGGCTATAAGGCTATGGAAGAGCGTGGGATACGTCCCGGTAAGGATATCCTTGTGACAGGCTTTGACGACGATCCCGTGGCTGAGGAGCTTAATCCGCATTTGACGACTGTCAAGGCTGACCCTTCTGAACTTGGCTATCATGCCGTTCAGGAGGCTGTGAACTATGTTATAAATAAGGCTATAAACAACGATAAGATCTCTTCGGGAATGGTAAGAAGAAATTCCTGTGGATGTCAGGGCAACTCAAAATTAAAGACCATATCTTTTGGACGCATATCAGATGATCCGGAAGCGTTTGCAAGAAGAATGGGACAGTTTTTGTTCAATAAATACAGTGCAAGTGAAACAACTGCGAAAATGCGAGAAAATTACGTCAAGATAATATATGCTCTTGATGATTATGCCCGTGAGGAAAATCTTGATAATGAGGTCAAAAAAGATAAGGTATTAGAAATGATCTCAACTCTTGCCAGTGAAGAATTTTTTAGGTTTGTGAGCGTTGATGAGCTTTATGCTTCTGTTGAGTATATTCAGCAAAAGCTTATCTCTCGTTTTGACAACATGGAGAAGCATTTGAAGTTAAATCAGACTTTTATTCAGATATACAAGATACTGGCAGAACGCAATGCGAATTACTGTAAGGAAAAGCTTGAGGATAATGAGTTTCTTGCATGGCAGGCAAACTCCATCACAAGGGATATGCTTGTGTTTGAAGCTTATGATGACAGAGCATATGAAACTGTTGTGGATAAGCTTACGAGGCTTCATATGGAATCAAGCTTTCTGTTCAGCTTCGAGCCTGCCCTTATTCACCTTGGCACAGATAAGTGGCAGCCGCCGGAATATATGTATCTCAAAGCCTATCACAATGGTTCTGACGCTATCCAGCTCCCACATGAAGAGCAGGCTGTAAAGTATACAGAGCTGTTGTCGAATAAGTATTTGCCAACAGACAGACGTTATACATTAGTGGTATCACCATTGTTCTCTAACGAGGAGCATTACGGAATACTGATGTGTGAGATAAAGCATGAGTATTTTAATTATTTGCAGTCGGTGACAGTTCAACTTTGTGCGGCACTTAAAATAATAACCTTGATGAAGCAGCAGGCTGTTACCCAGAAGCAGCTTAAAAAGAGCCTTATCGAGATCAAGGAAAACAATGAGCTTCTTCGAGATCTTTCAAGGCAGGACGCTTTGACGGGTTGCTACAATCGAAGGGGATTTTTTGAGGAGCTTCGTAAAAGACTCAGCAATGACAAAAACGAGGGTGAAAAGGCTATCATGGTCTTTGCCGACCTTGACTGTCTGAAAACCATAAATGATAAATTTGGTCACGAGGAGGGCGACTTTGCTATACTATCTGCGGCAAAGATACTTAAACACTCTTTTGGCAACAGTGAGATAGTGGGTCGTATAGGTGGCGATGAGTTCGTTGTATGCGCTTTTCTTGATAACGCAATAGATATCCCGTCAATGAGAAACCATATAGAAGCGGTCACAAGAGAATACAATATTAAATATGCCGCCGATAAGCCATATATAATCCATACGAGCGTAGGCGTTTATCCGTTCATATGCAGTGCCACGCTTGAGATAGGAGAGCTTCTCAGCCATGCTGATATCCTGCTTTATGAGGAAAAAAAGCACAAGAGAAGTATTCTTAAAAGCGATTATGAATAACATTTGCAGGCTGTCTGAAAAAGGCAGCCTGTTTTTTGTTTTTATGCTTGACAAAATATAATGGCTGTGATATAATAAAACATATTTTACGAAAGGAGCGTCGGATGACATGAGAATTACAAGAATATGGGTGAGAAATTATTAAACCGAATATCAGGCAGGTGCATTGGCACAAGCCGCTCCGACTCTTCCGTATAACGTTTTGGTTACACGCCTGAGGGTGTGTTTTTTTATGCCTGAAAAAGCCGAAGAGCGGCTTGATAACAGACATTAGGAGTGATTAATATGGCAGAAATGTTTGACAACACAATAAAGAAAGACCGTGTGCTGCTTGCGGCAGTGGACACAGGTTCGTATGACGTGGAGCTTTCCCTTGACGAGCTTGAAGAGCTGACAGAAACAGCAGGCGGTGAGGTGATAGCGAGAGTGACGCAGAAAAGACCGTCCTTTGACAGCGGCACCTGCATAGGCTCAGGTAGGCTTGAAGAAATGGCTGAGATATGCAGAAATGAAAATATTGACAGGATAGTTTTCGACTGCGAACTGACAGCCACACAGATAAGAAATATCGAGGACGTGTGCGGCGTTTTCACTATTGACAGAACTATGCTCATACTGGATATCTTTGCTCAGCGTGCGACTACTCGTGAGGGCAGATTGCAGGTAGAGATAGCACAGAACAAATACAGACTTCCAAGGCTTGCAGGCATGGGAACTAATATGTCACGTCTTGGCGGTGGTATCGGCACAAGAGGTCCTGGTGAGTCGAAGCTTGAAACTGACAAGCGACACATCAGAACACGCATTGCGGCACTTTCAGACGAGCTTAAGGAGATAGAGAAGCGTCGTGGGCTTATGAGAAAACGTCGCAAGAAAGACGGTGTTCTTACAGCGGCGATAGTGGGCTATACAAACGTGGGCAAATCCACACTGCTTAATTATCTTACAGAAGCGGGCGTGCTTGCAGAGAACAAGCTTTTTGCGACTTTGGAAACAACATCAAGGGCTATAGAGCTTCCTGACGGCAGGTCGGTGACGCTTATTGACACGGTAGGACTTATCAGACGTCTGCCGCATCAGCTTGTGGAAGCTTTCAAATCCACTCTTGAAGAGGCGGCAAGTGCGGACGTTATAATCCATGTGTGCGACGCCTCGGCTGATGACTGCGAGGAGCAGGCAAAAGTTACCCTTGAACTGCTCAAAGAGCTTGGCTGTGAGGGAATACCTGTGGTGACAGTGTTCAACAAGTGCGACAAAGTGCCTTATATAAACGAGCTTGACACATCAGGTGAAGCGGTAAAGATATCCGCCAAAAACGGCACAGGCATTGACAGCCTGCTTGCGGCTATACAAAAGGCATTACCCGAAAACAGCGTAAGATGCAGGCTTCTTTTGCCTTTTGACAAGGCGGGTCTTGTGAACACCATAAGGCAGGAGGGCAGGATATTCAGCGAGGATTATACCGCTGATGGTATCGTTCTTGACGCTCTTGTGGATATCAAGGTCTATCATCTGGTGGAAAGCTATAAGGTGAAAAACGAAGAATAAAGTGTTTTTCAAACGTAAAAAAAATGTAAACTCACAGGCAGGGCTATTGACAAGCCCTGCCTGTGAGAGTATAATAATCGTGGTTAGCAATAACAAATAAATCGAAAGGAAAAAACAGAATATGTCTACTGTTATCATGTCTGCAGTCTTTACATACTTCTTTATGAGCTTGAGCTACTTTTATGGCTTCGAGTTTTTTTGGCGTGTGAAGAAAGCGACGAGATCAGAATAGGCGTATAGAGAAGTTTCTGTTTTTATATATGCGTTTATTATAAGCCGTGGCTTTCTTGTAAAAGAATGTCACGGCTGTTTTTATTGCCTATACAAATTTGATTTTCGGAGGAAAGTAACATGATCATCGTATTGAAAAACAATTCACAGGAAAAACAGGTAGAAGAGCTTTTGAACTGGCTCGACCAGTTCCACGTATCGACGAATCTGGTAGAGGGCGTTCATTCAAATGTTATCGGTCTTATTGGCGATACAACTCAGATCGATATAGAAGCAGTTCAGGCTAAGGAATGTGTTGAAAATGTACAGCGTGTTCAGGAGCCTTACAAGAATGCTAACAGAAAGTTCCACCCTGATAATACTGTTATCGACGTTGCAGGCAGAAAGATAGGCGGCGGAAAGCTTCAGGTCATTGCAGGTCCTTGCTCTGTTGAAACTGAGGAGCAGATAATCACAACTGCTATCGCTGTAAAGGAAGCAGGTGCAACAATGCTCAGAGGCGGCGCATTCAAGCCAAGAACTTCACCATATTCATTCCAGGGTCTTGGCAAGGAGGGCATCGATCTTCTTATTCAGGCTAGAAAGATAACAGGTCTGCCTATCGTTACTGAGATCATGGATCTTTCTGATCTTGACTGCTTTGCTGACGTTGACGTTGTTCAGGTAGGAGCAAGAAATATGCAGAATTTCACACTTCTCAAGGCTCTCGGCAGAAGCGACAAGCCTGTTCTTCTCAAGAGAGGACTTTCATCAACACTTCAGGAGCTTCTCATGTCCGCTGAGTACATAATGTCTGAGGGCAATCAGAACGTTATCCTTTGCGAAAGAGGTATCCGTACATTCGAGCCTGCCACAAGAAATACTCTCGATCTTTCAGCCGTTCCTCTGCTTCAGCAGAAAACACACCTTCCTATCACTATCGACCCTAGCCACGCTACAGGTATCGCTTCACTTGTTGAGCCAATGGCACTTTGCGCTGTAACAGCAGGCTGTGACGCACTTGAGATAGAGGTACACAACGACCCTAAGAACGCATGGAGCGATGGTGCGCAGTCACTTACTCCTGCACAGTTCGCTGAAACAATGAAGAAAGTTAAGGCACTTTCCGAGTTCATGGGCAAGCCTCTTGATGTAAACGAATAAACAAGACATTGAAAAAGAGGTGTTTTCGCACCTCTTTTTCTTTACAAATATTCAGTTATGTGGTATAATATTTTAGAACTGTAAATGGATAAAGTACAAAGGAGGAAGAGCGATGAAACTTGTGCTTAAACAAAGGCTTTTTTCATGGTTTGACAGCTATGATGTGTGCGACGAATACGGTAACGCAGTTTTCAGCGTAAAAGGCAGACTTGCATGGGGTCACTTGCTGGAGATATACGACAACATGGGAAACAAGGTCGGCGTGCTGAAAGAAAAGGTGCTGAAAATTTTCCCTACCTTTGAGATATACATAGGCGGAGAGTATATGGGCTGTATAAAGAAAGAGTTTACATTTTTCAAGCCAAAGTTCCATATAGATTTCTGCGGCTGGAGAGTGGACGGTGATATTTTCGGCTGGGACTATTCCGTTTATAGCGGTGCTGAACAGATAATGTATGTGTCAAAGGAGCTTTTGCACCTTACTGATACTTATGTCATAGACGTTTATGATGATCGTAATGCTTTGGCAGGATTGCTCATTGCACTTGCGATAGACGCCGAGAAATGCTCAGACGGCAATTAGGCTTTTATGATAGCTGTGTAAAAAACTTGTACTGAAAGGTTTTGATATTAATGAAATTCAACTGCGAGCTTAAAAGGGTCGTGGACGATTCTTATGATATAGAAATAGGCAGAAAATTGCAGGATACGCTGGTCAGCGACCTTAAAGGCGGTCTTGTGGGAAAGATAAAGAAATTTGCCGTTGTAACGGATTCTATCGTTGTGGATCTCTATGGCAGAGATATTTATGACAGGCTCAATGCCGCAGGTCTGAAAGCCGAGCTTTTTGTGATACCTGAGGGAGAAAAGTCCAAAACCAGGCAGATGAAAGAGTTTGTTGAGGACTCTATGCTTGAAAAAGGCTTTCGCCGTGACTGCTGTGTGGTAGCCGTTGGCGGCGGAGTTGTCACAGACCTGGCAGGCTTTGTTGCAGGAACATTCGGCAGAGGAGTGCCTTTTGTGAATTATGCCACAACGCTCCTTGCGGCGGCTGACGCTTCTGTGGGCGGAAAAACTGCCGTTGATACGCCCCTTGCTACAAATCTTATAGGTCTGTTCAATCAGCCTAAAAAAGTGTATCTGGATATAGACACATGGAAAACACTTCCTGAAAAACAGATCTCAAGCGGTCTTGCAGAAACTATCAAGCACGGCTGTCTTGGTGATAAGGAGCTGTTTGAGTATCTTGAAAAGAACGTGGAAAAGGTGTTTGAATGTGACGGTGAAGCCTGCGAGTATATCGCAAAGAAAAACTGCGAGGTCAAGTACAAAGTGGTAATGAAAGACGAGAGAGAGTCGGGTCTGAGAGAGGTGCTTAATCTCGGTCACACTGTCGGCAGAGCTATCGAAACTGTGTCTGATTATAGACTATATCATGGAGAAGCTGTAGCTATCGGTATGGTGGCACAGTCAAGATTGGGCGAGAAGCTTGGTTTCATATCCCATGAAAATGAACAGCGTGTGGAAAAGCTTCTTGAAAGGGCAAAGCTTCCTACAAAAATACCTGACTATATTGACAGAAAGGCTCTTGTGAAAAAGCTTTATACAGATAAAAAGGTCCGTGACGGAAAACTGAGATTTGTTTTCCAAAAAGAAATAGGCGAGATGATGTGCTTCGGTGAAAATCAGTACGGCAAAGAGATATCCGAGGAGCAGATAGCTGAAATAATCACAGAGATGTAACGGAGGATAGCGATGAACATAACTGTATTTCCGAAAAAACTCAGCGGACAGGTGACAGTTCCGCCCTCAAAAAGCGTTGCACACAGAATGGTGATAGCGGCGGCGCTGTCAAACGGCGTTTCTGAGATAACAAATCTTTATCCCTCGGTGGATATCCTTGCGACTATGGATTGCATGAGGGCGCTTGGGGCGAAAATAGATTTTGACGGCGACAAGGCTGTGATAGAGGGCATAAAGGATATTCCTGAGAGCGCAGTTTTGGATTGCTGTGAGAGCGGCTCAACGCTGAGATTTCTCATACCTGTTGCTTGTGCGCTTGGAGTGGATACTCAGTTCATCGGCAGGGGCAGGCTTCCGCAAAGACCTATCACACCATATCTTGATGAGTTTCCAAAGCATGGTGTAAGCTTTGAATACAACAACACTATGCCTTTTTACACTAATGGAAAGCTCACAGGGGGCAAGTTCTATGTGGACGGTGGAATATCTTCTCAGTTTATCACAGGGCTTCTGTTTGCTCTGCCGCTTCTTGAGGAGGACAGCGAGATAATACTCACTTCTCATTTGGAGTCAAAGCCATATGTTGACATAACTCTAGGCACATTGAGAGAGCATGGCTGTCAGGTTGAGGAAACAGAGAATGGATATTTTGTAAAGGGCGGTCAGCGTTATATGCCTTTCAGCGGCAGAGTTGAGGGGGATTATTCTCAGGCGGCTTTCTTCAAGGTGGCAAATTCTTTGGGCAGTGATATTGATATCGCAGGGCTTTCTGAAAAATCTTTTCAGGGAGATAAAAAAATTGTTGAAATATGCGAGAAAATAGTGTATAATAAAAATGGCGGTTTGCGGCCTTTTGACCTCGACTGTTCGGATATACCCGACCTTGTGCCTGTTCTTACAGTGCTAGGAAGTTTCTGCGAGGGGAAAAGCTATATACGAAATGCCGCACGTCTTAGGATAAAGGAGTGCGACAGACTTTCGGCTATTTCTCGGTGCCTTAATGCTATTGGCGGAAAGGTAACTGAGCTTGAAGACGGATTGGAGATAGAGGGCGTTGGCTCACTGAATGGCGGAGAAGTTGACAGCTTCAACGACCACAGGATCGCAATGTCAATGGCGGTGGCTGCCACTAGATGTACTTCACCACTGAAGATAAACGGTGCGGAGTGCGTCAGCAAGTCATATCCCGATTTCTTTGAGGTATATGAGAGCATCGGAGGAGAGATAAGCCGTGAGCCTTAACGTGGGCTAGTACAAAAATTTGTACTGATCTGGCGGGTATCTGCCGTTATTTATACAGGCTTTATAAGCTGACAGGAGGAAGTAAAATGTCATCAACATGGAACAACAATATAGGCTTTACCGTTTTCGGTGAGAGCCACGGCCCTGCAATAGGCGTTGTTATGGATAATGTACCGCCGGGGGAGAGCATCGACCTTGACAAGATATATCAATTTATGGCAAGAAGAGCGCCTAAGCAGAACAAGACCTCTACACAGAGAAAAGAAAAGGATATGCCGCAGATAATGTCAGGCTATTTTAATGGCAAGACTACAGGTACTCCTCTTTGTGCGCTTATAGCCAATACAGACCAGCATTCACAGGATTATTCAAATCTTTCAAGGCTTGCAAGACCGGGTCACGCCGATTATACAGGCGCATTGAGATACAGAGGCTTCAATGATGTAAGAGGTGGCGGACATTTTTCAGGCAGACTTACTGCGCCCCTATGCTTTGCAGGAGCAGTGGCAGGTCAGATACTTGAAAAAAGAGGTATCTATGTGGGCGCTCATATCGCAGAAATCCATGGCATAAAGGATAAGGCTTTTGACCCTATCAATACCACTAAGGATATGATAAGGGAAGTTCGTGAGAAAGAGTTTCCGACTATTATCGACGTTCAGGGCAACGAAATGATAAAGGAGATAGACAAGGCAAGAAAGGATAAGGACAGTGTTGGCGGAATTATAGAATGTATCGCTATCAATGTTCCAGCCGGTATCGGCTCGCCTATCTTTGACGGACTTGAAAACTCTATAGCTCAGCTTATTTTCGGTATCCCTGCGGTAAAGGGTCTGGAGTTTGGTGCAGGCTTTAAGGTGGCGGAAATGACAGGTTCGGAGAACAATGATGAGTTCTATGTAAATGATAAGGGTCACGTTGTGACAAAGACAAACAATCACGGCGGAATACTGGGCGGAATAGCTTCTGGTATGCCTATCACACTTAGAGTTGCTTTCAAGCCTACTCCGTCAATAGCAAGACCGCAGGCAACTGTGGACTATTCAGCTATGAAAAATGAAACTCTCGAAGTAAAGGGCAGACACGACCCTTGTGTTGTTCCAAGGGCTGTGCCATGTGTTGAGGCGGCTGTTAATATAGCTTTGCTCAATCATATGCTTGAATACCCAAATTTTTAGAGAAATTTCCAAAGGAGGATTGATAGCTTGGTACAAAATCCTGAGGCTCATATATCAGAGAACATGAAGAACATTTCCGACGTGTATGAGGTTCAAATACTTCTGGCTTATTTTCTCGGTCAGATAAATCAGCTTTGTACGCCTAATCAGCTTACTGAGATAGCCACGGGCGAAGGCGTTGTGAATTATTTTGTATATACGGAAGCTGTCAGCAGAATGTTGGAAAACGGCACGCTGGAGCTTGCGGAAATAGAAGGCACGAATTACTATCGGCTCACTGAAAAGGGCATTGAGGGCGCTGAGAAATTCAAAAAACTTGTGCCGAAAAGTTTTAGAGATAAGATATATGCGGCAGGTCTAAGACTGTTCGTCAAGCTTAAAAACGATCGTGACGTAAGCTTTGATATAAAGCCTGCAAAGCGTGGTTATAACGTGCATTGCCGTTGCTGTGACGATGATATGGTGCTTATGGACATAACTCTTTACGCACCTGATCAGGAGCAGGCAAATTATATAAAATCGAAAATTCAGATGAATCCTACAGATTTCTATTGCAGAGTGGTGGACTATATAATCGAGAACGAGGAATATGTGCCGTCTGCTGCAGAGGAGCAGGGATTGTTCTAAAGAAAGTGGAGCCGTCTGGGCATATGCTCAGGCGGCTTTTGAAAAAAATTTTTATATTTTGTGACATTTCGGGAGAGAAAAAGTATTTATTATAAAGGGGTGATCAAATGGACGTCAATTTGAAAAATACGCCTTCAGAGATAGACAGGCTTATAGATAAATATAAAAGTACCGTTTATGGAATCGCTATAGCACGTCTTGGCTCAAAAGCAGATGCAGACGATGTTTTTCAGGAAGTGTTTCTTGCAGCTTATCGAAAGGGGATAACAGTCAAGGACAATGATGAGGAGAAGTTCTGGCTTATCAGGACTACTCTCAATCAGTGCAAAAAGATAACATTGTCAAGCTGGCGCAGGCGTACAGTTCCCCTTGAAGAAAGAAAGGAAGAGGTAAGCTTTTTCAGAAGCCGTGAGGAAAATGATGTTTTCTGCGCTGTAACAGAACTGCCTGAAAAATACAGAATGGTGGTCTATCTTTACTATTTTGAAGAGGTGTCTACTGATGAGATAGCAAAGATAATGAAAGTACGCAGTGGAACGGTGAGAATGCAGCTTACAAGGGCAAGAGAAATGTTGAAAGAAAAGCTGAAAGGAGGATATTTCTATGAATAAGGAATTTTTCAGAGGCATGAAAGAGCAGATAGAGCCTGATGAAGAGCAGGTCGAGGAGCTGAAAAATAAGCTCAAAAATACTGCGGCGGTAAGCAGGAAACCTATGTGGATAGGCGGAGTATGTGCGGCGGCACTGTGCGTGGCAGTTGGAGCAGGTCTGTTTTTATCCGACAGCAAAACTGATAAAAACAGCATAAAGACAAGCGGCAGTTCATCAGTGCAGTACAATGACAGTTGGTCGCCTGACCTTATAAATAGAAATGGGAACGGCTCTGACGGAAATCAGACAGTAGCTGGTGGCGAAACAGAGGACAGCATTGCCGACAGTACACATGATTCAAAGGTCGACAACAGCAAGACAGACGATACGCCCAATACAAACAACAATATGGGTGGAAATACGCAGATAGCAGATAATGACCACATAAGTGACAACAATGGCGGAATTATTTCAGACAATAGTAATACAGAAAATACAGATAGTAATGCAAACGACAGCAAAGCGGAAACCACATCGTCCAAAAATGAAACGAAAGACTCTACAGAGTTCGATGAAAAAGACCCTGTTTACCCTGAGATATATGTGCAGGACGAAAGGCTTTTTGATATGACATTAAAGGGCAGGGCATTTGCGTTTCCTGCAAAGTATAGTGATGTAGCGGATATGGGTCTTTGGGCGGCAGGTCTAGGTGGTTATTCTGAGAGCGTTGACCCGAAAAATTATGTGATAGCGGAAGAAGATATGGAAACTTTTTTCAGTAATGGTGCAACAGGATATTCAGGAAGCATGACAATTGACAATAACACTTATGAGGAAGCGAAAGCAAGCGATTGTGATGTCATGGGATTGTTTTTGGATAACTGTCCTGAGTTCTCTATAGGCGGAATAAAGACAGGATCAACTATAGAGGAAGTGAATAAGACATTCGGTGTTAATTATACTAATGAATGCAGAACGCTTACTGTACGTTCTCAGAACGGAGCTTTTACAGATAGCAAGGGTACATTTACGCTTACAGCTGTATTTACATTCAGTGACGGAGTAGTTTATAATGTGGGCGAGTCAAAGATATATTCGACGTCCTTCTGATCGTCAATATTGTGTAAGTTTTGTACTGTTTCTGTGCAAAATAATGAAAATATCTATAAAAAACATAGAAACGGTACAAAACGCTTGACAAAATGGCATAAAAGTGATAAAATAAACAAGTCGCCTCGAGAGAGAGCGATAAAGAAAGA
>NZ_QTWZ01000006.1:0-110889 GCF_003461385.1 Ruminococcus sp. AF17-1AC | reverse complement strand
TTGACAAAATGGCATAAAAGTGATAAAATAAACAAGTCGCCTCGAGAGAGAGCGATAAAGAAAGAAGCGAAACGAAGGTAAAAGGTTCGGGAGAACAGAAGAGACCTGAGGAGTAGCACAAAAAGAACTTCATAAAAAGTTCACAAAGAAAAGTCTTGACAAAGCTTAGCTAATATGATATAATAGATAAGCTGATTTAAGACAGCACATTAGAAAACACAAAAAAATCGGAAGTCAAAAAACTTTTTTGAAAAAACTTCAGAAAAGGGGTTGACAAAAGATAAAAAGTGTGATATAATGTAAAAGTTGCACGACACAAAAGAGTGTAACGAAACAGCATCTTGAAAATTGAACAAAGACGAATAGTACGAAACCCTTGAGAGATTCTTTTGAGAAAAAGAATTAAAGGTCTAACATAAAGACGTAAAAGAAATGTACGTTCAGTGAAGTGAACTGAAACAGGATAACAAGAGCAGAAATGCTTTTGATATACAACTTTAATTAAGAGTTTGATCCTGGCTCAGGACGAACGCTGGCGGCACGCTTAACACATGCAAGTCGAACGAGAGAAGAGAAGCTTGCTTTTCTGATCTAGTGGCGGACGGGTGAGTAACACGTGAGCAATCTGCCTTTCAGAGGGGGATACCGATTGGAAACGATCGTTAATACCGCATAATATAATTGAACCGCATGATTTGATTATCAAAGATTTATCGCTGAAAGATGAGCTCGCGTCTGATTAGCTAGTTGGTAAGGTAACGGCTTACCAAGGCGACGATCAGTAGCCGGACTGAGAGGTTGATCGGCCACATTGGGACTGAGACACGGCCCAGACTCCTACGGGAGGCAGCAGTGGGGAATATTGCACAATGGAGGAAACTCTGATGCAGCGATGCCGCGTGAGGGAAGAAGGTTTTAGGATTGTAAACCTCTGTCTTCAGGGACGAAAAAAGACGGTACCTGAGGAGGAAGCTCCGGCTAACTACGTGCCAGCAGCCGCGGTAATACGTAGGGAGCGAGCGTTGTCCGGAATTACTGGGTGTAAAGGGAGCGTAGGCGGGATCGCAAGTCAGATGTGAAAACTATGGGCTTAACCCATAAACTGCATTTGAAACTGTGGTTCTTGAGTGAAGTAGAGGTAAGCGGAATTCCTAGTGTAGCGGTGAAATGCGTAGATATTAGGAGGAACATCAGTGGCGAAGGCGGCTTACTGGGCTTTAACTGACGCTGAGGCTCGAAAGCGTGGGGAGCAAACAGGATTAGATACCCTGGTAGTCCACGCCGTAAACGATGATTACTAGGTGTGGGGGGACTGACCCCTTCCGTGCCGCAGCAAACGCAATAAGTAATCCACCTGGGGAGTACGACCGCAAGGTTGAAACTCAAAGGAATTGACGGGGGCCCGCACAAGCAGTGGAGTATGTGGATTAATTCGAAGCAACGCGAAGAACCTTACCAGGTCTTGACATCGTATGCATAGCTCAGAGATGAGTGAAATCTCTTCGGAGACATATAGACAGGTGGTGCATGGTTGTCGTCAGCTCGTGTCGTGAGATGTTGGGTTAAGTCCCGCAACGAGCGCAACCCTTACTGTTAGTTGCTACGCAAGAGCACTCTAGCAGGACTGCCGTTGACAAAACGGAGGAAGGTGGGGATGACGTCAAATCATCATGCCCCTTATGACCTGGGCCTCACACGTACTACAATGGCTGTAAACAGAGGGATGCAAAGCCGCGAGGTGGAGCGAACCCCTAAAAGCAGTCTTAGTTCGGATTGTAGGCTGCAACCCGCCTACATGAAGTCGGAATTGCTAGTAATCGCAGATCAGCATGCTGCGGTGAATACGTTCCCGGGCCTTGTACACACCGCCCGTCACGCCATGGGAGTCGGTAACACCCGAAGCCTGTAGTCTAACCGCAAGGAGGACGCAGTCGAAGGTGGGATTGATGACTGGGGTGAAGTCGTAACAAGGTAGCCGTATCGGAAGGTGCGGCTGGATCACCTCCTTTCTATGGAGAACAGAGAAGGAAAAGAAAACTTCTCATAAAACAATTCTCCGGTCAGCAAAGGTTTAAGAAAGTAGTTTTTGTTCAATTTTGAGGATGCTGGAAACAGTATCTTTAAAACAGCACAATGGAGTACCTAGTCCCTGCATATGGGGGTGTAGCTCAGCTGGGAGAGCACCTGCTTTGCAAGCAGGGGGTCAGGAGTTCGATTCTCCTCATCTCCACCAAGGGACGAAGGAAGACGAACAGCTTGAGTGCCGTTATGTAAAGCATAATGGGCGCATAGCTCAGGTGGTTAGAGCGCACGCCTGATAAGCGTGAGGTCGGTGGTTCGAGTCCACTTGTGCCCACCAGCAAGAGAGATTTTGCAAGGAACGAAACTTGAAAATTGAATAATGAAAAGCAAAAGTAATGCAAATGAGGAAAAATGAACGACAATAACGAAAGTTAAAGTCGGGTAAAAAACCTGCAATTAGCATAAAAATTAAGAGGATTAGACATAATTCAAAAATGGTTAAGCTAAGAAGAGCGTAGGGAGAATGCCTTGGCATTAGGAGCCGACGAAGGACGTGATAAGCTGCGATAAGCTGCGGGGATCAGCAAGTATGAATTGATCCGCAGATTTCCGAATGGAGCAATCCGTATGTGTATGCACATACATCATATACTGAATCAAATAGGTATATGAGGGGAACCGCCTGAACTGAAACATCTAAGTAGGGCGAGGAAGAGAAATCAACCGAGATTCTGTGAGTAGTGGCGAGCGAAAGCGGAAGAGGCTAAACCATAGGTAGCAATACTTATGGGGTTTCGGACAGCATTTAGCATTGATAATTTCTAGTTGAAACGTGTGGGAAAACGTACCGAAGAGTGTGAGAGTCACGTAAGCGAAAGAGAGAATCAGCGAGCTGTATCCAAAGTACCGCGGGACACGTGAAACCCCGTGGGAAGATGGGGGGACCATCCTCCAAGCCTAAATACTACCTAATGACCGATAGCGAATAGTACTGTGAAGGAACGGTGAAAAGAACCCCGGGAGGGGAGTGAAAAAGAACCTGAAACCCTATGCTTACAAGCACCGAGAGCACGTCAAAGTGTGATCGGGTACCTTTTGTAGAATGGTCCGGCGAGTTATTGTATGCGGCAAGGTTAAGTGCTTAAGGCACGGAGCCGAAGCGAGAGCAAGTCTGAATAGGGCGAAAAAGTCGTATGCAATAGACCCGAAACCGAGTGACCTATCCATGTCCAGGCTGAAGTGGAGGTAAAACTCCATGGAGGGCCGAACACACGTCCGTTGAAAAGGCCGGTGATGAGGTGTGGATAGCGGAGAAATTCCAATCGAACTCGGATATAGCTGGTTCTCTCCGAAATAGCTTTAGGGCTAGCCTCGTGAAAGATTACTGGAGGTAAAGCACTGAATGGGCTAGGGGTCGAAAGATTACTGAACCCTATCAAACTAAGAATGCCAGATAATTGATTCACGGGAGTCAGACAATGTGAGATAAGTCTCATTGTCAAAAGGGAAACAGCCCAGACCCACAGCTAAGGTCCCTAAACATTGTTAAGTGGAAAAGGATGTGGGGTTGCATAAACAACCAGGATGTTGGCTTAGAAGCAGCCACTCATTAAAAGAGTGCGTAATAGCTCACTGGTCGAGTGACCCTGCGCCGAAAATTCAACGGGGCTAAACAATGTACCGAAGCTTGGGATTCTAAAGTAATTTAGAGTGGTAGGAGAGCGTCGAATAAGGGGTGAAGTCAGAGCGGAAGCGCTGGTGGACTTTATTCGAGTGAGAATGCCGGAATGAGTAGCGAGAATTATGTGAGAATCATAATGGCCGAAAATCTAAGGTTTCCTGAGGAAGGTTCGTCCGCTCAGGGTAAGCCGGGGGCTAAGGCGAGGCGGAGACGCGTAGCCGATGCACATACGGTTGAAATTCCGTAGCCACCGAAAGATTTAAGTACAGGGACGCTTTAGAAGTGATGTTGCCGGGCGATGGTTGACCCGGTCGTAAGGGATCGAAAATGAGTAGAGAAGTCATCATGGAAAGAGACAAGAAAAGCTGTATGGATATCTTAGGTGCCCGTACCGCAAACCGACACAGGTAGATAGGAAGAAGATTCTAAGGCCAACGGGAGAAGGGTTGTTAAGGAACTCGGCAAGTTGACCCCGTAACTTAGGGATAAGGGGTGCTCAAGTGATTGAGCCGCAGAGAATAGGCCCAGGCGACTGTTTAGCAAAAACACAGGTCTCTGCTAAATCGAAAGATGACGTATAGGGGCTGACACCTGCCCGGTGCCGGAAGGTTAAGAGGAGATGTGAGAGCATTGAATTGAAGCCCCGGTAAACGGCGGCCGTAACTATAACGGTCCTAAGGTAGCGAAATTCCTTGTCAGGTAAGTTCTGACCCGCACGAAAGGTGTAACGATCTGGGCACTGTCTCAACAACCCGCCCGGCGAAATTGTAGTACCGGTGAAGATGCCGGTTACCCGCGACTAGACGGAAAGACCCCATGGAGCTTTACTGTAGCCTAATATTGGATTTCGGTATTTCACGTACAGGATAGGTGGGAGACTGGGAAGCACAGGCGTCAGCTTGTGTGGAGTCGACCTTGGGATACCACTCTTGGAGTGCTGGAATTCTAACCTGCGGCTTTGAAGCAAGTCGGGGGACATTGTTAGGTGGGCAGTTTGACTGGGGCGGTCGCCTCCTAAAGAGTAACGGAGGCGCTCAAAGGTTCGCTCTGCATGGATGGAAACCATGCGTCAGAGTGTAAACGCAAAAGCGAGCCTAACTGCGAGAATGACGGTTCGAGCAGTAACGAAAGTTGGAGTTAGTGATCCGGCGGTATGTGAATGGAAATGCCGTCGCTCAACGGATAAAAGCTACCCTGGGGATAACAGGCTGATCTCCCCCAAGAGTCCACATCGACGGGGAGGTTTGGCACCTCGATGTCGGCTCATCGCATCCTGGGGCTGAATTCGGTCCCAAGGGTTTGGCTGTTCGCCAATTAAAGCGGTACGCGAGCTGGGTTCAGAACGTCGTGAGACAGTTCGGTCCCTATCTGTCGTGGGCGTAGGATATTTGCAAGGAGCTGTCCCTAGTACGAGAGGACCGGGATGGACGCACCTCTGGTGCACCAGTTGTCACGCCAGTGGCACAGCTGGGCAGCTATGTGCGGAACGGATAAACGCTGAAGGCATCTAAGCGTGAAGCCGCCCTTAAGATAAGATATCCCTTCTGTTTACAGAGTAAGACCCCTTGAAGACTACAAGGTTGATAGGCTCAAAGTGTAAGCACGGTGACGTGTTTAGCTAGCGAGTACTAATCGGTCGAGGGCTTAACCTTATTGGTTATGACTACTCCTTTTAACCAACAGCTTTTTCATTATTCAATTTTGAGGATTCGTTCCTCTTCACTTAGTCGGTGGCGTTTGAGTTGAGGTCACACCTGTTCCCATGCCGAACACAGTAGTTAAGCTCTTCTTCGCCGAAAATACTTGGATGGTAACGTCCCGGTAAGATAGGGTGCTGCCGACACCTTACTAAACAGAGAAGATAATATTCTTCTCTGTTTAGTCATATTCCTCCTTAGCTCAGTCGGTAGAGCATTCGGCTGTTAACCGAAGGGTCGTTGGTTCGAGTCCAACAGGGGGAGCCAGAGAGCTGTAGCTTTTGCTATGGCTCTTTTTTGTATATATGGTTTTGTATTGCAGTTTGTAAATGTAATGTATGGAAACAGTGCTTTCGTATGCTTACGTTAATGTAGGTGTGCGGAAGCACTGTTTGTCTAAAAAAAATCACAGCACACGTCATGAGTGCTGTGATGAGGGAGCTGTTCGATAAATGGGAAACTATTTATGGATTGTCTTTGATTTCAATTTCTACTGAATAATCAACATTTTTTGAGTTGAGGTCTGTAAGCAGAATAGTATTATTATCAAAAGGAACTATTTCAATGTTGCCTTTTCTTTTGCATTTATCAATAAGTAAAAATTTCTTTCCATTTTGGTCTGTACAAACAGCATATAACAGCTTAGGCACTTTGAGTACATAAACTAAATTCGTAATATACGGCTGTACCCATTCTTCATTTCTTTCAGAAATTCTGATACGTAATTCTTTTGATTCATCACTGATGCGTTGTTCAAAATTCTGCTGCATATATATTTTTTTGAATTTTTTGTTGTTATAATAATCCATAATCAATACATATGGCAGGAGCCACAAACCATAATCAATGAAGCCCAGAAAAGCTAACCATTTAATAGGAGAGAAGAGAAATGCAACAGCAAGAATAAACCCACCGAAAAATGGAAATCCAGATATGTGTTTTTGGCTTTTTTTGCTTTGATATAATGCGGCATATGTAACAGCTATCAAAAATGCTCCGATTATTCCAAGCGTTATAGTCATGAGCCATTCTTGCATAACATTTTTTCCTTTCTGAAAAATTCAAATAATAGTGCTGTGATTATGAACTGCCCGATAAATTGAAATATGTATCAGCGATTATACGAATTTTTTCGATGTTATATATAATAAGCCATATTTACCTCATGGCAGTCTTGCTCGTCCACCACATCGGTTTCCTCAAACCCCATTTTCTCATATATATGCTTCGCATGGTCATTACCGTAAATATATGTGGTTGTTATAACTTTTGCATCATAACGAATTCGCATAAGGTCAATAAATTTTTTTAGTGCGGCTGTGCCTTTGTGTTTATTTTGGTGGCTTATGTCTATGGCGTATTCCCACAAAAAATATTTATGCTCTTCAAAACGATTAACCAGAATAAAACCAATCAGATCATTTTCGTCAAATATATCAAAAGCCAGAACCGTATCAGGATTATCCCTGATAATCGTCTTAATTGTTTCCTTTGTTGAAAGCATCCCCTCCTGATCGGGAGCAAGTGAGATCTTCATTTCTGTAGACTTAACGAAATCAATCATAACGTACAATGCCTCTTTCTTTTATAAATCCCGATTTGTCGGGCAGTTTACCCTACTGATTATAAAACCATTATACCACAGCTAATCAGCGGTTCGTCCTTTGTTTGTTGTATTATTTCTTAGCCAGATCTTTAATAACTTCGCCTGCCACGATAAGTCCCACAACTGACGGCACAAATGCCGTTGAGCCTGGAATATCACGGCGCACTGTGCATTTTCTTGCCGTACCAGGAGGACAAATGCAGTCCTGACGGCATGAAATAGCCATATCTTCTATCGGTCTGATAGGCTGTTCCTCTGAGTAAACAACTTTAAGCGACTTTATGCCTGCCTTTTTAAGCTCTCGTCGCATGACTTTTGCAAGTGGGCAGACCTTTGTCTGATAAATGTCCGCCACACGGAATGCTGTAGGGTCAAGCTTGTTGCCTGCACCCATTGAGGATATAACAGGTACTCCTGCGACGTCTGCTCGCTTTATTATCTCCAGCTTGCCTGTAACAGTGTCAATGGCGTCGATAATGTAATCATACTGAGTAAAATCAAACTGATCCGCTGTGTCAGGCATATAAAAACACTTGTATGTGTTTACTTTTATGTCAGGACAGATGTCGTGAACACGCTCCTCCGCCACGTCGACCTTGTATTTTCCTACTGTTTTTCTTGTGGCAATTATCTGACGATTGATGTTGGTCAGACACACTTTGTCATCATCTATAAGGTCAAGCTCGCCTACACCGCTTCGTGCAAGGGCTTCAACTGCATATCCGCCTACACCGCCTATGCCGAAAATCGCAACCCTGCTGTTGCTGAGCTTTTCCATTGCTTCTTTGCCGAATAAAAGCTCGGTTCTTGAAAATTGATTTAGCATATAAACACTCCTGAATACTGTTTTATTCTTTTATGATAACATATCCAAGCCCTTTTTTCAAGTGCATTTTTGCCTGCTTTTATTAATTATCTGATAGATCCTATATGTATTATATAATATCTTTGTTACAGTTTTCGACCGCATTTTCGTTGCGTTTTTATCGAAAATGTGATATAATATTATATGTGATAATTCGCAAAAAGTAATAAAAAGGATTGGTAAAAACATGGACATTAACAAGACCCTTGCGGAAGAATTTAAGCTCAGACAGGAGCAGATAGACAACACTGTTGCACTCCTTGATGACGATAAAACTATACCGTTTATTGCACGATATAGAAAGGAGCTTACAGGCTCGTTGGACGATCAGGTGCTTAGAGAGATCGCTGACAGACTCACATATCTTAGAAATCTCGAAAAACGTAAAGGCGAGATAATTTCTTCTATAACTGAGCAGGAGAAAATGACAGACGAGATAATGTCTGCTATCGAAAATGCAAAGACCCTTGTGGAGGTGGAGGATATCTACAGACCTTTCAAGCCGAAGCGTAAAACAAGGGCTTCGGTGGCAAGAGAAAAGGGGCTTGAACCATTGGCTGAACTTATCTTGACCCAGGATAAGAAATGCGACCCGCAGGTCGAGGGGTCAAAATTTATCAACGAGGACAAGGGCGTAAAGTCTGCGGACGAAGCTTTGCAGGGTGCAATGGATATAATTGCAGAGGATATCTCTGACGACGCTGACCTTAGAAAATACATAAGAACGCTGTTTTCGCAGATAGGCGTGATAAGCTCAAAAGCGTCTGACGAGAATGCCGAGTCGGTGTATGAGAACTATTACGACTATGCCGAGGCTGTGGGAAAGATAGCAGGTCACAGAGTTTTGGCTTTGGACAGAGGCGAAAAAGAGGGCGTTCTGAAAGTATCAGTGAATGTCCCAGAGGGCGCAGGGGAGAGAGCCTGCGTTTCAAAATATGTAAAAAACAAGTCAGAGTGCGGACAGCTTGTTACGGCTGCTTGTGAGGACGGCTATAAAAGACTTATTTATCCGTCCATAGAGCGTGAGATAAGGGCGGAGCTTTCGGCAAACGCTCAGGAGGGGGCAATAAAGGTGTTCTCTTCAAATCTCAGACAGCTTCTTATGCAGCCGCCTGTTAAAGACACTGTTACCCTTGGTCTTGACCCGGGATATGCTCACGGTTGTAAGACCGCTGTAGTGGACGCTACGGGCAAGGTGCTTGACACTGCGATAATCTACATTACTCCGCCAAAGAAGGATACAGAGCGTGCTAAGCGTATTCTGACGGGCTTTATAAAGAAATATGGTGTTACGACCATCTCCATAGGAAACGGCACTGCTTCAAGAGAAACGGAGCAGTTTACAGCAGAGCTTATCAAAGAAATTCCGCAGAAAGTTTCTTACATGGTGGTGTCTGAGGCAGGCGCTTCCGTTTACTCCGCTTCCAAGCTTGCGGCTGAGGAGTTTCCTGAGTATGACGTTTCACTGCGTTCAGCAGTATCAATAGCACGCCGTTTGCAGGACCCTCTTGCAGAGCTTGTAAAGATAGACCCAAAGGCAATAGGCGTTGGACAGTATCAGCATGATATGCCAAAGGCGAGAATGGACGAGGCTTTAAAGGGCGTTGTTGAGGACTGCGTAAACTCAGTAGGCGTTGACCTTAATACGGCTTCATACTCATTGTTGTCATACATATCGGGCATAAATATGACAGTTGCAAAGAATATTGTTTCCTACCGTGAGGAAAACGGAGCTTTCACCGAAAGAAAGCAGCTTATGAAAGTTCCGAAGCTTGGCGCAAAGGCTTTTGAGCAGTGCGCAGGCTTTTTGAGAGTGCGTGGCGGAAAAAATCCGCTGGATAACACGGCTGTTCACCCTGAGTCATACAAGGCAGCACAGGCGCTTATTGACAGGTGCGGGCTGAGCCTTGCGGACATGGGTGACGTAAAGCAGATAGCTGAGAAAGTCAATGCAATGGGCATGAAGAAGCTTGCCACAGATATTGGCATTGGTGCACCGACGTTAAAGGACATAGTAGGGGAGCTTGAAAAGCCTGGTCGTGACCCTCGTGACGAGCTGCCTCCACCGCTTATGAGAAGCGGCGACATTATGGAGCTTAAAGACTTGAAGCCGGGCATGGAGCTTATGGGCACAGTGAGAAACGTTATAGACTTCGGAGCGTTCGTTGATATCGGTGTTCACGAGGACGGACTTGTACATATTTCTCAGATGTGCGACAGATATATAAAGCACCCTCTTGAGGTCGTAAAGGTCGGGGAGGTAGTTAAGGTTTGGGTACTTAACGTTGACCTGAAGAAAAAGCGTATTTCGCTTACTATGAAAAAGCCTAAGGGGTAGGGGGCTTGGCATAGGTTAGATAAGAACAAAAGGGCTGTGTGGACAGCCCTTTTGTTGTTTTACAAATATGTGATTGTAATTCAATATCGTATCACAATGCAAATTGAGTGCTTCGTATTTTACACCTATGCGTAAGTTGCAACGAACAAACGATAATGTCAGACGATTTTCTGGACCTCGTATTTTACACCTATGCGTAAGTTGCAACACGGACAAGGATAACATTATCCTGACTTCTGATCTCGTATTTTACACCTATGCGTAAGTTGCAACTTTTGAGGAAAACACAACAACAGTAACATTCACCTCGTATTTTACACCTATGCGTAAGTTGCAACTGCAAAATTGCACAAAAGTGTAACCCTGTTGCACGGATTATTATGTGCACGTTAAAACCTTACCGAGAGTATTTACCGTATTTTGTTAAAAACTTATGTACACTTTCTCGATTTTAGGACGCCGAGTCGCCCTGAAATTGTGTGAACCTTCTACTTGTTTTCGTTCACTTGGACTTCGCTTTCTTGCTTTTGCAAATCTTTTTCTATTATCTTATCAATGTTTTTAATTCCGATATTCTGACTTGCATTATAATCTGCATTACTTTCAAAATCGCATTCAAGACATCTAAATTTCGCCTGATTTGGTCTGTTATCCTTGTGGATATATCCGCATTTGCTACATCTCTGACTTGTATATTTAGGGGCGATATAGACGACATTTATCCCTACTTCTTTCGCCTTGTTTTCTATCTTTGTCTGGAGGTCATAATAAGTCCAGTCTTTTAGAAAACGATCAGATTTAGATGTAATACCCGTCAGCTTTTCCATTTGGATAGTTCCGCAGCCCTTTTTTACAGCATATTCTATCAAAGCTCTGCTGTATTTGTGGTTTGTTGTATCACGAAATCTTGCTATCTTGTCGCCTATATTTAGGGCAGGCTCAGTGCGTTTTTTTCTGCCGTGACCAATTCTTCCGTCACCGCAGTATTTTGTTTGCTCGAGCATTGAACGTCTGCGAGCTTCCACGCTTTTTCTGAATTTTTCAATTTCGCCGCCCTTGATTATGAATCGGTCACGATCGCCGAAAACCGAAGCGACTAAAGGACAGTTAACGCCTACATCAACACCAAGGATCTTTTCTTTGTCAAGTTCAGAAATGTTTTTATTGTCGAAACTATAAGACAGATTAAGCTTCCACTTCTTTTTCTTTTGGTCATATAAAAGTTTGCTGGCATTTATTTTGTATACTTCGTCAAAACAGCGTTCAAGAATAGTTTTGGTAGAATTATCTTTCACCTGCATTTTAAAACGAAAACCGTCTTTAAAACCATACTTTGCAAATTCAGCTTTTTTTAATAAAGCGAGCCTAACATAAAATTCGTTGTTTTCATATATCAGCTTTATAGAGTCTTTGTGCAGATCAAGAGGTTGGTCTGATTTGTACGAAGGAACTGATCGTTTGCCTTTCCATACCTCTTTTTTATATGTATTAAAATTTTTACATACGTCCATTGTGGTAGTGGAAAGATTACTTGAATTTAAAGCGAGTTTTGTTCTTAATTCTTTGTTTGCTTGTCCATGCACACTTGAGTAGCCAAATATGTCTTTTGCTTTAGGATATATGCCACTCGCCTTAACATAATCGCTTGAAAAATTGTTCCATTCCCAAAGAAGCTGAACAGTTTTATTCTTTGCTTCTCGTGTCTGCTTTTGCAATTCCCACAGTATTTTATTGACTTCTTCATAATCTATCCGGTTGCCTGCTTTGTCAAATTGCTCACTAATTAGATGGATTTTTACGACTTTGACCAGTAATGTCACCCCATTTCACACGATCAATATACTTTACTCTATTATTGTAACACATAAGTATATTTTTGTAAATTGGCAAAAGGGACAAATATGAGGTGTGGTTTTTGGAACAAAGTTCCTCGATTTTGGCACAACATGACAATTCTTGACGCTAGGTGCTTATTGCTGGTTTTATGGCTTGACCTTACGGTATAATTATGGTAATATAAAATCGTACACAGACTATGTTATAAAAGGACGTGAAAAAATGCGGATCGCAGTTTGTGATGATAATGCTGTTTTTCTTCAGTTTTTTAAATCTATGCTGGCAAATGAACTTGAATCAAGGTCGGTCAAGGCTGAAATAGAAACGTTTACCAAAGCTGAGAGCTTTTTTTACTGCCATGGTAAAAAGCCTTTTTCGGCTATATTTCTTGACCTTGATATGCCTGAAATGACCGGTTTTGAAGTCGCACGGCAGCTAGGTCAGAATGGTAATTGCTTCGTGATCTTTGTGACAAGTCATCAGGAGCTGGTTTATGACAGCTTTAATTTCAGACCGCTGAATTTTATATGCAAAGATCCTGACGCTGATGTTATGAAGGATAGGCTCCATATGGTAGCAGGACAGTTGACGGACGCATTGAAGCAGGAAAAGACAGTGGTTTTGGAGACCAGGGAGCAGGGAAGGATCTCTGTAAAGCTTCGGGATGTAACTTATATAGAGAGCAATAGCCACAGCATCATATATCATTTTGCAAATAATAAGGATACTATTGCAGTCAGAGATAGCATTGGCGAGATAGAAGAAGCTTATCGTAAATTTGATTTTATACGGGTGCATAAAAAATATATCGTCAATCTGAAATATGTTTTTAACATAAGCCGTTCAAATGAAACAGTGATCTTCAAAAGCGGTTCAGAGCTTCCCATGAGCCGAGGATATAAGAATGCAGTTGACGACGCTTTGACTGAATATCTGAGGAGAAAGTGATGACTATTATATTGTGGACGATATTTGAGATCTTGATAAACTTTTATCAGGGCGGTCTGGAAACATGGTTTATATATAGATTTCTTACGCCAAGATCTCATGAAAGGGCTAAGATATGGGCTGTTATATTTGCCGTTTGTGAAGGCTGTCTGGTCACTGCTTTTAATTATTTCACTGTATTTGAGGGCTTTGGAAGTGCTTTGTACTGGGCAAGTCTGCTTGTTTTTGCGTTTTGCTTTTTTAGTGACAATGCTGTAAAGAAATTTCTTTCCATATCCCTCTCGCAGGTTGCGATCTTGTTGATAACGTCATTGGAACTAAATGTTGTATCGTCATTTTTTAAAATATCCCTCAGGGAGCTTGTGGTCGAACAAAGCTTGCTTAGATTTGTGACGCTTATAATGATCCAGATCTCTATATTCATTGTATTTAGATTAATACTGATGGCCTTTAAACACACATATGATTATACGGCTTCAGATTGGGTGACGATAATTGCAGTGCTTATTATTTCGTTTTCTCTCGTTATGGTAATACATGAACTGTCCCTTTCGGCAGACGATGGCCATAGACTGTATATAAATCTGTCATATATGCTTGTCTTTGTTCTTAATATACTTATATTCTGGATAATAAATTCTTTGATAAAAAAGAATCGGAAGCTCAAGGAAATGGAGATAGTCAAACTAAGAGAGCAGTATCTTGAGCAGTTTATCGGAAACGCCGAGTCGCAATATGACGCCATGAGAAAACTAAGGCATGATATAAAAGACAAATATGAAACGGTCAATGAACTGTTGAAAGTACAAAAAATAGATGAAACGAGAAAATTTATCTCAGAAAGCTTTGACCTTATCGAGAAGTCGGAGTCCTATGTTAAAACGAAAAATAATATTGTAAATGCTATCGTTAACGCAAAGCTTACGATGGCTTCTTCCTTGGGGATAAAAATATCATGCATAACAGTTTCAGATTTTGAGGGAATAAAGGGAACTGACCTTTGCGACCTGTTGAGCAACACGTTGGAGAATGCTATAACGGCATGCAAGGAAATAGCCGACGACGCAAATAAATTTCTGTATCTGAAGATCGACCGAGAAACGGATACATATACGTTTTTGATAAAAAATTCAATAGATCATTCTGTTATGGATAGTAATCCAAGGCTTACGACCACAAAGGCTGATAAAAAACAGCATGGTCTGGGGACCTCCATAATCAGAGAGATAGCAAGAAAATATAATGGCAGATGCGATTTCTATGAGTCGGAGGGAATGTTTTGCTGTCAGGTAACATTGATGGCAGATACAACGGTCCTGAACTGATCGTTCGGGGCCGTTGCTGCATTTCGTGACAAAAACCTGCAACTCATTCCAAAAAGCTTGACATATTGCTGTTATTCTAGTAAAATTCAAATTAGGGTAAGACAAAAGCGAGGCGGTAGTTTATGGATCTTGTTGTATCGGGTATACTTAATTTTTTGACCGAGCAGGAAGCTATCGGCAAAGCAGATGAGGTACAGGATTTTTATCGGTATGGCATAGAAATAACTATCTCATCAATGTTAAACATTGTGCTTGTATTGCTTATGGGAGCATTGACAGGGCATTTGCTGGAAAGCGTAATATATTTGGCAGTGTTTATTGCTGTCAGGGTTATTACCGGAGGGTATCATGCAGATACATATTTCAGATGCAATCTGCTCATGTGTTCGACATTTATTGCCACAGCTTTTCTTAATGACAAGGTATGCGGATATATAAATATATGGGTGATCGCTGCCTTGGTTGTGTTTGAAGAGATAATAGCTTTTGTATTCTGCCCTGTGGAGAACAAAAATAAGCCTATAGAAAAAGAAAAAAAGCCAAAGTTCAAAGCGATGGGAATGATAGTTTTTCTGTTGCTTGATCTGTTTGGCGGGGCGATCATCAATAGATATCAGACGGTTGGATCTATGATCCTGTTAACAAATCTATTAATTGCAGTTTTAATAATATCAGCGAAGATCAAAGAAAAGAGGTGTGATAAGAATGAGATCATTTAAGAAATTGCTTGCCAGCCTTATTGCCAGAGCAACTAAGAGAATGGGTATAGCTGCCTGCGGATGTGCATCAATGTATGGTGGCTATCAATCTAAAGAGCCAAAAAACATTTACAAGAATTAAGCGTAAAGCTACAAGAATTACGATAAGCATTACAAAGTCTTTATCATTTCCCCTTTAAATCTTGTGATACTTGTAAATGAGGTAACATTAGCAGGAAGATAACTTCCTGCTGGTGTTACCGTTTTTTTTTATTTGTAGTGAGTTCAAGCTTTTGACAGTGAGTAAATTTGCTTTTAGGCAAAAAAAATTACGCCCTACAAAAGGATGCGCTGTACTATTCGGTTTTCAAAGAACGGGCGGAGGCTATAGAGAAAGCCACCTCACTTTCCATGACGAAAAGTTGAGGGGGCTACAACCAAGTTTTTTAATTTCCTAAAAGATTTTTGAGCTTTGCTCTGATTTTTGTCGAAGGCATAAAGAAAGAGTGTCGGAGATTGCCGTCCCCGTTCGGCTGGGGATACATGGTCAGAATGTGGGTGTCGCTTGCCGCCTTTCGGAAAGGGACTTGCTGCCAAGCCCGCTCTCAAGAAAATAGGCGGTGGCGGAATGATCCGTCACCGCCTATTGTGTTTAGGCTATTTCGATTTCGGAAGCGTCGGCTTATTTAACCTCGGATTTCTTTCTCTTTTTGCCGCTTACGCCCAGCAGAGTCAGAACGCCGCCGCTGACGTACAGAGCAGCCAGCCAACCGGTGTGGTTGCTGCTGTCACCGGTCTGAGGACACTTGGTGGAGTCGTCATTTCCTGGCTTATTGGTGTTATTATCACTGCTGCCTGTATTGTCGGTGTTGCCGCCGTCGGGGAGCTTGTCGATGGCCGTATTCTCGCTGCGCTTGGCGCCGCAAACGGTGCATTCCTCGTGCTTGATGCCGGTGACCTCCTTGGTAGCGGCCTTGTCGATCACCCACTGGAAGCTGTGTGCTGCCGTGTCGGCCTTGTCGCCGCACTCGCACTCATGCCAGTGGTTGGTGCCGTCATACTTCCACTCTGTGCCGTAGCTGTGGGTATGATTGCTGCCTGTTGCGGGGATCGGTGCGGTTTCAAGAACCTTCTTGCAGACGGTGCATTCCTTATGCTTAGCGCCGTCGGCGGTTTCGGTAGCTGCCGTGTCAACGATCCACTCACTGGCACTGTGAGCCGCAATATTGGCCTTATCGCCGCACTCGCACTCATTCCAGTGATCGGTGTCGTCATACTTCCACTCGGTGCCGTAGCTGTGGGTATGGCTTGGAGGCGCATCCTTATAGGTGGCCTCGAGCTTCACATCATTGCCGGGCATGGTGAAGGTGGTAGTCGCCTTGGTGACGTCTGCCAGAGTGACATTGCCCTCCAGCACGACCCACTTGTCAAAGACCTTGCCTGCCTCCGGTGCGTCCGCCGTAACGGTCACAACGGTGTTCTGCGCGATCTTGTCTGTGATGAGTGTTCCTGCGGCAACGGAGGCTGTGCCCTTGATGACCGTGACCGTGAACTCGGTCGCAGCGGAGTTCTTTACGAACCTTGTCTCGCCGCAGTCGGCGCGCTGGCAGGTGTAGAGAATTCCTTCGCTCTTGCCCTGTTTTGCGGGTTTGCCGCCGTCCCAGTCGTGGCTGAGCTTATTAACGACATGACCGTAGCGGATAATTTGTCCGCAGCCGGCTGTGCACTGCTGGTCGCCGCTATAGCCTGAGGTGGTGCATCCTGGCTTAACCTCATTGATCAGCTTGTAGTTATCGGCAATTTCGTGGAGGGACGGGGTAGAGACGCCCTTATGCGCGATCCTGTCGCACGATGTGCAGTACTGGTTGCCGGAATAGCCCCTCTCTGTACAGGTCGCTGTTCTTACATCTCGCAGTTCAAGGGGACCGCTATGCCTGAAGTCGCCGGTCTCGCCCTTTACGGTGCCGCCGCAAGCTGTGCAGCGGTAGTCGCCCTCATAGGCGCGGTGTCGGCAGTCGCCCGATTTGGCGTTATAGCGTTTGCCGCCATGGCTCGCGTCTGTGGTTGCCGAGTTGGCCGTGCCGTAGTAGTACAGCGGCTGCAGTGGACCGGTATGACCGGCGTTTGCAGGTGGGTAGATATCCGAACCGGCACTGATGACATGGCCGCAGTCTGCGCAGGCGGTGTCGCCGGTGTAACCCTTACGGTCGCAGACCTGCTCCTTCGCGTTGAGCAGCGTTGTGCCTCCGCTGTGGTCACAGCCTGCATAGACAGGCTCAAAGAAGAAACTGCCGCCGCCGGGGGCACCCATGGTGCTGAACTCTGGGATCGTGCAGCCCCACTCGAGGGCGGAGCCGTTGGTCACCAGCTTGAACAGGGTCTTCACCTCATTGATATTCCAATTTTTAGTAACAGGTATGATGTCATACTCATTGTATTCGCGGCGATACTCCACCTTCCAGCCGATGGCTTTCTGACCAGTTCTCTCCTCGGGATAAAGCCTGATCTTGTCGCCTGGCTTGACGATCATACGGGTTGCCCGGCCATTTTTCACCGTCACAAGGGCGGTGTCCTTTGTCCAATCGCCGTCAATTTCTTTCGTCTCTTTGTATTCGCAGACGCTGCATTCAGCTTCCATGCCGCCTCTGCCACCCTCGGTATCGGGGTTTTTGACCACATTCCAGCGGCCCCAGCTATGGGGAACCATGATGAACTCCTCGCAGCCGGGAACCTTGCACTTTTCGGGGTGGGCATAGCCGGATTCAAGGATGAGCTGCTCCACCGTCTTGGTCGAGCCGCCGATGTTGAAGGTATACTCATAGATGCTGCCGAAGCCGGTGCAGTCCCAGTTCCAGCCGTAATCATGGACATGGCTCTTCACAGGAACTATATAGTCGCAGACGGAACATCTGAGCACATCGACTCTGCCGCCGCCCACTGCGTCATAGCTAATGTCAAGCACAAAGGTATGCGGGAAGATGCGCTCCTTGGAGCCGGTGGTCATATAATGCGCTTCGTAAGAGCCTGCTTCGAACAGGCACGGGAGCTTGTGGCCGTCGCACTTCGGGTCGCCGCCCACGACACCGTCATGGGTAACTCCATGCTTATCGACCCAAGTGACATTGTATTTCGGCGTTCTCTCGCTGTCTTCCGTGGGCACACGCACACCCGCCTGCTTGTGGCTGTAGGCATGGGTGGCAGTCAGCTTTGCCTCCGCCGTTTTCATGGTGTCCGAAGGGTCGCCCTTTCTGCCGATGACGCAGTAGTAGGAGTAGTCCTCCTGGCAGGCCTGGGTGGAAACCGGCATCTTCAGTGTGGAGGTCGTCACACCCGTGTAAAACCTACCCTCCGGCAGTTTGTAGGGCGCCGCCGTAGGATTCTCATTATCCTTCCGATACCACTGATAGGTCAATTCGTCGCCCTTCAGGCTCTTTGCCGAAACAGAGAAGGTGACCGGGTTATTATCATAGAACAGCAGGTCGTTTTCCGGCTCTTCGTCATAATCGCCGCTGCTGTAGATAGAGGTCTTACACTTGACGCCCCTCGGCTGGCGGTTGATGACGATGGAGCTGCCGCTGATGTAGTCGCAGACCTTGCACACGCCCTTGGCGTCAAATTCATGGTTGGCGGCATTCAGTTTTTTATCGTCACAATAGCGGCAGGGGTGCCAGTGCTGTGTTCCGTCAGCCGCCCAGGTGGCGGAGGCTATGTGGGTATGTCCGGCGCCGGCATGCTCCGTCTTCAAATGATCCTCAAAATCAGAGTCGCTGAAGCACCAGTCGTCATGATCGCAGCCCATAGCGCTTACGGCATCTCGGCAGCAGTCCTTGCAGCGCTGATCGCAGCCGTCCTCGCAGGGATCGCTGTCGTGGAAGCACAGGCCGCAGTCCTCACAGAAGTGATCCGCATAGTCAGTGTCCATTGCGCACATTCCCTCGGAGCAGTCGGAGTTGCCCTCGCAGCACTCCTTGCACATCTCGCAGGTTTCGCAGAACTCGTCCTCGTCCTCCTTATCTGTGACCCAGCCGTCACAGCCCTGGCAGATGTGCTCGTCCCACTCGGGGCTTTCCACGCAGGTCTCGCCGTCCGGGCAGCCGCCGCCCTCGGAGTTATCTCGGCAGCACTCAAGGCACAGGCCGCAGTCCTCGCAGGACTCCTGGTTCAGCAGGCATTCCTCGCACTGTTCGCAGGATGTGTGGCAATCGATGCAGTGGATGACGCCGGTATCATCGTCGTCCACGCACTCGTCCACCGAACCGAAGCAGGCGTTACACAGCGAGCAGTGCATCGGGTCGCTGTCATCGTTTGCGCAGTCATCGCAGAAGCCGCAGGAGTCGCAGATGGTTATGGAGCAGCAGGGACCCTTATGGCATTCGCCGCACAGCTGGTCATCCTCGCCAATGTAGCACTTGGCGCAGGTGGAGCAGTGCGTGTCCTCCATGCACTCCGCGCATTTATAGCACTCCTCGCACCAGTAGGGCGTGTCGCCCAGGCACACACCGCAGTCGTTGCAATGGGTCTCAACCCAGCAATCGTAGTTGCAGTCAATGGTGCAGAACTGGCAGTCGCACAAATTCTCACCCCAGTGGTAGTGGTCGCAGTTGGGGCAATCTCCGCCGGTGTCGTAGTCATCCCAAAAGGCGTGGGCGGGAAGCTCCAGACCCGGCATCAGTGAGAGCAGCATCACAAGCGCCAACAGGACGCTGGCGACGCGCCTTCGTTTGTTCGTTTTTGTCATACTATTATTCCTCCCTCATAATTATTTTGAAGATTTTTATGCTTTTTGTGTTGCCTGATTTAAACACTGTCGATGACCGAAGCAAAGTAGTTTTCGGATACCGAACCGAAGAGAAAAGCGTCTATCAGCCCCTCACGCTTTGCCTGCCGTACCTTTTCGGTCAAATCTTCATCTGTATCATCATCCACAAAGAGAATGACACAACAGTTTTCCGTGTTCCGTTTTACCTTGTCACGGATCGCCATTCGTTCTTTGAACATCCAGGGCGAATACGCCTTGACCTCCATTAAAAGCACATCCGGTCGATGCGTTTTGCACCACTCGGCGGTTGCGTCCGGCGACTCGGAAATCACAACTTGGCAATCGTCCAATTTTTGCATCAGCATTCGCTCCATGGTGTGCGCATGGATATCGCTTTGAATGTCCAGAACGATTTTTTTCATCATTCATCACCACCTTCTAAAAGCACAATCCTAATCTTACATTATCTATTATACTGATTTTTTGGCGTTTGTCACTGGCACTTGTGCCAGTAACAGAAGAAAGATCTCGATTTTTTCAAAAATTTTTGCCTTTTGGGCGCGAAAAACCCCTTGACCGTACAGCCAAGGGGTTCAGTTTTGCTTATTCGTCTTTTAAGGTGATCACCATGAGCTTGTTTTCAATGGCGGTCGCAACCAGCGCTTCTCTGCTTTCAAAGCCGCTCTTTTCCACCATATCGTCCAGATTCCAGCGAACGCCGTTTTTGGAGATGCCCAGCTTATCGGCAATTTCCTGATAGGTAAAGCCCTTTATATAAAGGCGTAGTATGTCTAACTGCCGTGGCGAGAAGACATCGGACATCGTACCCTCCATTTCAATGGCCGGAGCGGTATCGGGGAATACCTTTTCCCCTGCCAGAGTGCGCTTTACCACGCTCATCAGCTCCTCTGTTCCGTGGTCCTTATACCACAGGCTGTCGGCAGCACCCATTTTGGCTCTTTGCAAAACTTCGGGGTCGACAAGCGAGGTTGCCACAACGATCTTGATTTGCGGAAAAGCCTTTTTGATGCGCTTTGCGGCGGCAAGACCGGAATGCTTATGCTGCGTCTGCACATCCATAAGGACGAGCTTTACGGTGGCGTCGCAGTGCTTTTCCGCTTCAAAGGCGTCACGGAAAACGCCGACAAGATGAAACTCGCCGTCTGCCGCAAGACGATCGACAAAGTGCTTTTGGATGTATAGATCATCTTCTACAAGTATGGTGTTTATCATAGGCTCATCTCCTTTGCGGGAATCGTAATCAGAAGAGCAAAGCGTGGATTGTGCGAAATATGCATTTCACCGCCGGAACTTTCAATACTGCGGCGAAGCGTTGACAGGCCGCTGCCTTCCTTTATCGGCTCTGTGGGTATTTTGCCGTTGTTGGTTATGGTAACGTCATAGCGTTCGCCGCGCTGGGCAATGCGGATATATACCTCATTCCCGTCTGCGTGCTTGATGCAGTTGGTCACGCACTCCTTGGCGGCAGCAACGGTCAGCTCCTCGGCTGCGGTATCACGGGGCAGGTAGCCGTCGATTTTTACAGCCACGCCAAGCTGCTGTGCGGTTCTTTTTACCTCGTCCATTGTGCTGACAGAGGTGACACGGTTGCTTGCCAGCATACCGATGGCATTTTGCAGCGCCTCAAGCTTTCGCTCCGTATCCTCTCCGCTGTATATGATGTCACGGATGGTCAGGAGGCTTCGCCCGATGGTATCGTGAATATAGACCTTTAGGTCAAGGCTTTCCTTCTCTTTGACATCGTTCTCCATGCGAGCGTACATCTTCCTGAGCTTTCGATTGACCTCTGCCAGTTCTTCATTTATTTCCTCTTGCTTTTGGTAGCCGTTATACAGCTCGGTTACATTGTGCGCCGTTATCTGCTGCCAGCGGTCATCGCTGTCCACGGTGATATTTTGTGTGCGAAACTGCCAGACGGTCTTGTCGGGCAGAATGTAGCAATCGTCCTTGACGGTTACGGATCTGTCCGGCACGCTCAGGGCATTTTCCATATCGCTTTTGATTTGCAGCTCGTGGCCGCAAAGGGCAAAGGAGAGCCTGCGCATACGGTTGTTGCACAGGATGATCCTGCCGTTCGGGTCGGCAAAGCAGATGCCCATAGGCAGCTTATCGGTTGCTTCCTTAATGGAGAACGGCGAGAGTTCGTTCTTTTTACGGCGGTATTCCCGCGGCAGAGCAATGGCAAAGTGAACTGCCACAAGGAAAATGGCAGCGGCAAATATCAGCCACGGTGCGTCCAGCAGAAATGCGTCCCCGATATTATCGGGATCTGCCTGAGAAACGGAGAATAGCAGCGGGATCATCACCGCCATGACCGCCAGACTCAGCAGGCTGCGCACAGGCTTATTGCTGCGAAGAAGCTGATACATAAACAGCCCGATCTCAAGGATGATCTCCACAAGCATGATAAACGGCAGCATGGTCTGCCAAAATTCAGAAAGGGAAGAAAATGCACTCATTTCCTGTCACCTTCTTTCGCTTCAAATACAAGGTGCTGGTATTCCTCGTCATCCTCTTTTTCACAGCGGATACCGTCTCCGCTTACCAAAGCGGAAAGGTCGGCTTTGCAGCACACATTCAGTGACAAGCGCAAGCCGTTTGCCTTTATGAGGCTTACCTGTATGCCTGTTAAATTCAAAATGTCGGCTTCAATAACCGATTCATAAAAATCAAATACAGCAGTCGCCGTTTTGCCGGAGAGCATAGAAAGAGACTCGTCCACATAGAGCGAGCTGCGGACGCCCAACAGCTTCAGCGTTTGGAGGGACTCATTGAAGGCACGGTGGAGTTCCGTTTCCGCTATTTTAATATCTCGGTCGGTAAGGAGCGTCAGATGCTTGCGGCGTTTAATATAGCTGCACAGCACGGCAATCTCGGCAAGGAGCGTTTTGGCACTGTCGGGATCGGTGCTTGAGATTTGGCGGTATTCCTTAGTGAGCTCTGCAATGCGGTCGATCTGCGTCTGCGTAGCGGAACGCAGGAGATCATACAGGCGGTTTTGCTCCTCCACCTTGCGGCGCTTGGCTTCACGCTTGTATTCATAACGGAGTATTTCGTTCCTGTCGGCAAGCTCGTCTGCAAGAAGCTCGGAGTCCTCCTTGATGTCACGCAAAGCCGACACATCCTCTGTCCATACGGCATAGCCGCCATCAATGGGCATGGTGTGAACGGTCAAGCCGCCCATCGTGACCGGGCTTTGCTCGGCTTTTTTAATCGTTTCCTTTGAGATAGGCGCAGTGTTTACAGCTGCATACCGAACGGTAAAGTCCTTGTCGGTGATCTCTGCCGATGTGCCGACAGAGGAGGCAAACAAGTCCACATAACGGCTGTTTGAATGTATATATCCACAGGCGATGCAAAACTCAAAGGTCAGAATATACATCACGCTTTGGAATGCGGCAATATCGCCGAACAAGTGGAGCAGCCAATCTGCACCTGCATAGTAAAGCACGCTGTAAACGATCGTCAGCAGCATAGGAACAATGGGCAGAAAGTGGAGCCTTCCTTTTTGCACACGGCATTTGAAAAACATAATTACGAGTGCGGCAAAGGCACACAGTACCTGCCAGCCTACAATGATGAAGTAGCCTATCGAGTAGCCGTTGTTTTTGTCTGTCCACACGGCGGCATCCTTCGGAAAGGTAAATACGAATTGGTGCAGGTCATTTGTGAGCACGAGCAGAAGCAATGTGCCGGAGATGATCCACAGAATCGACATTCCCTTGGGGAATTTGTATTCGTCCGGCTTTCCCAGTGACATGGCGATCAGCAGCGCCAGCATAGGCACAAACAGCATGGGCAGATAGAACAGATACCACAAGTAACGGACGGCATCCGGCTGCCAGAATATAAAATACTTTGCCGAACGGACTACCATCCATATGATGAGCAGTACTGCGGTGACCGTCATAAACCTGCACACCTGCTTTTGCACGATCCGCTGACGGACGGAGAACCCCCAGGCGGCGAACAGACCGATATAGATAAAGCTGCGCAGATAGGAAAACAGCATCGGGTAGAAGCTGCCCCTGCCCACAATTCGGAAGCAATATGCCAGTATCACGGCAAGTACAGCGATGCCGCTTGTTATGATAGTATTCTTTTTCTGTTCGGTCATAAACAGACCCCATTTCGCCTTCATTCGTTTTTGTTTATCTTTGGGTAGCAAAAAAGCCCGATATATTCGGGCTTTTCGCAGGAGACATCTTTTTTTGTCTTCACATTATGGCGTTCCCGAGGTGATTCGAACACCCGACCTACCGCTTAGGAGAAGCCCCCGAGGGGCATTTTTGACTCCCTACAAATCCCCGAAAATCCTTGATTTTACTGGCTTTTCTGGGATTTCACTGTTAGTAAATTCTCGTCCAAAACCTGCTAATTTTTCGTGGTTTTTTGCCTTCCTTTTAGCAGGGTATTAGCAAATGCAAAGAAATATGGGAAACATCATTGAGTTAATCTGTAGCCCATAAATCACAGGAAACGCATTTGAAGTTTACGCATTCTCTTATGCAAATCAATAATCTGTGTTCAAATATTATAATGGTTTTTCTTCTTGATTTCAAGATTTTTCAGGAATTACAAAAGGCAACCCTGACGGATTGCCTTTTTTGTATGACTAAATTGTTTTCGCTAAAGCCTTTAATAATGCTGCTGTTTCCGGATTTGATAACAGTTTTGTGAGCAAGGCGGCGTTTTCATCTGTACTGTTCTCAGCAGGCTTTTCTTTTTCAACTTCGCTCTCTTTTTGAACCTCTGCCATTGGGTCAAGGAGTTCAACCGAAGTTTCAAACTTGGGCATTGGAGCAGTTTTACCTTCTTCCGCATTTTTGAGACCTTTAGCGTTGTAGAACTGTTCCTCAAACTTCTGTGCGTTATATCGCCTGTCCTCGTCGATTATATGGCTGTAAACATCGGCAACCATATCCATTCGGGCGTGTCCTGAGTCGCCTTGAACCGATTTCATATCGCCGCCGTTCCATTTCAGCTTGTAGGTTATACTTGCGTGACGGAAGCTGTGAAATACCACATCGGGTAAGTCGTTGTCCTGTATCAGCTTTTTCAAAGCACGGTTGATTACCTGACCTTCCATCGGTCTGCCTGACGAATGGCAGAATACCAAGTCATAATCCAAATACTCATCACCGAAAAGCTCTTTCATTTCGTCAATCTGCTTTTTTCTCTCTAACAGCATTTGAGCTACGGTTGACGGCAAGAAGATTTTTCTCACACTTGTTTTAGTTTTTGGCGTTTTCAAAACAAGGGAGGTATTTGTATTTGACAGAGTTCTCGGAAAGACACGGATAATGTCCTTATTATCAAGCACCTCCATTACATCTCTGTTTACTCGCTGAAGCTCTTTATCTACAAAAATGGAAGCGTTGTTTTCTTTCAGGCTTTCCTCCGAAATATCAATGCAATCCCAAGTAAGACCGAGCATTTCACCCATACGGAGTGAACAGGCAAAGGATAAATTGATGGCTAATGCGAGAATATCATCATCGCACACTTCAAGAGCGTGCATAAGAGTTTCTGCTGTCCATATTTCTCGTTTCTGATGTTCCTCTTTCGGGAGCGTTGCATTGAGAACCGGGTTTCTTGTCATCAACTCCCATTTTACCGCCTGATTAAAGGCACTCCTTAAAAACTTATGGATTTCTCTTACGGTATGTACGGTCAGATACTCATTTTTAGGCTTTTTATTCTGTACCACTTTGGTCTTAACTTTCAGAAGGCTTTGATAGAATTTATCCATAAGTCTCGGAGTCAGTTCATCAAGTTTCACATCGCCGATAAGCGGAATGATGTAATTATACATAAGCCCTTTCTTTGAACGGTAGGTTGACATTGCCCAGTTATTTACTCCGTACACGGAGCAGTATTCTTCAAGCAAATCCGCAACTGTCGTAGCATTAGGAATGATGAATGTACCGCTTTGCTGTTCAAACTCAATTTGAGTTTTTCTCTTTTTAGCGTCTGCGTTTGTATCAAAGGTTTCCCATTTTTGATGTTGGTTTCCGTCATCGTCTTTGTAGGTATAAACGACGGAATATCGATTCTTTCTCTTTACAATAGAAGCCATAGTCGTTCCTCCTTATTCATTATCCAGCCATTTATCAAAGCTGGTCTTTATTATGCGGTATCCGGTTTCGAGCATTACTGCCTGAAAACACCCCTGTTTGATGAGCTTATATACGGTCTGTCGGGTAATACCCAAGATTGACTGAACTTCCTCTACGGAATAGCTCTTTTTTGTATATGTACCGCCGTTTAATTCACGAACTCTATCCTCAATCGACATATCCCTCCACCTCCTCGATTTCCTTAACTTTAGTGTATTTACTTTGCGAAGCGTACCACTTATCAAAGCTTTCTCTTTTTATTCGGCGTTTACCGTCAACCCATATAAACTCAACAATGCCATCGTTCATAAGGTCATTTGCGGTGCTTCTCGGAATGCCGAGTACCTTTGCAACAGTAAGAGGAGAGAGCGTTTTGCCGTATTTCTTACCGGGTCTTTCGCCGTTTACTTTCTCATAATGGAATTGTCCTGCATACCAATCTTCAAAGCTATCCACATCAACTCTCATTTTGCCCAGTACCAAATAGGTCTTAAATCGGCACTGATTGATGAGTCGGTATGTAGCCGTCTTTCCAAGACCGAGTATTCTCATTACGTCGGGTACAGACATTGTCTTTTTGTCCTGATATGTAAGAACTGCCTTGACGATTTTCTTATTTTCTTCAACGCTTTTCTTTGAAGCTCTGTATTCGTTGCCGACTCGGTATGTTTTGAATAAGCCGCAATTCATCAGTTTCAGTGCTTCTTCTTCGGAAATGGAAAACAACCGAGATATTTCCTTGACAGAATAGGCTTGCCACTGTGCTTCCTCCTGAAGCTTTTCATCGCTGAACAATTCTGCCAAGCGTTCATTTTCCTCTCTGAGATTAAACTGCTCCACTCGGTCATTGAACATATTAACAAATGCCATCTTCAGAACCTCCTTTCTCGCCATTGAGCCAATTTTCAAAGCTCTTTTTAGATATTCGATATTGACCTCCGACACGAACGCTATGGAATTTCTTGCTTTTAAGCAGCTCATAGACGGTAGTTCTGCTCACTTTCAAGATGTGCTGTATATCATCTACCGTGTATGCTCGTATATCAGGTTCAGTCTGCCTGAATGTATTAGGAAGTCGAGTATCGCTCTTTTCAATTTTCTTTCGCATTACCGTTTACCCCCGATTTCTTATTTGCCACTCTGACTACCATATAGCCAAGTGACTTGGCTATATGGTACTGAAAATCGGAGTTTTTGTTAATTATGCGATTGGTTTAATCGCATAATTGACAACCGGAGCTTTCGCTGTCCATATTATCAAGCCATCGGTCAAAGCTCTTCTTGGAAATTCTGTAATGTCCGCCGACCTTTACAAAATGGAAAACGCCTGAGTTGACGAGAGCATAAGCAGTGTTCTTTCCAATGCTGAGAATATCCATTATTTCTTCTACCGTATAAACTCTTTTCTCAAAGCCGGAACTATCATCAACAGCGTTGGGTAGTTTGTTCATTGCTTCAATCTTATCTTCAAACATTGTCAACACCTCCCTTAGCGTGATGATGGTTCTTTTTGAAAATCATATAGTCATAGCCGTATCCTACCTGACATTTATCGCACATCTCTTTATCTGCCTGAAAGGGGTCAAGTCTTTTTACAATGTTTTCAGGGATAGACTGAAACTCGCTTCTGCAACGAGGGCAAAGACTTAGTACAATGCCTTTACGCTCTGTCTTGGGTTTAACGGGAATACCGACTGCAAATTTCAATCCTCGCTTGATTTCGCTGATTTTATCTGCGTCGGTAATTCTTCCGACAAAATTATCAAGCTCTGTGGCTTTATCCACGGTGCGTAGCTGCTCAAGCATTACCATCGACGGCTCTTTTAAGCCACAATCCGTGTTTAGCTCAATATGAGTATTCATTGCCGTTTTCTTTTTAACAGCCGTTATAGCGGCTACAACGACCGTAGGACTGCTTTCATTTAAGCGATTTGTCTGAACCACAAGAACCGGTCTCATTCCCGATTGCACACTACCGTTTGTAACCCCCAAGTCGCAGTAATAAATATCGCCCCATCTGACATTCTTAAATTCTTTTTCTTTCATATGTAAATCCTCGCTTTCGATTATTCTGAGGTAATTCATATCCGGATTAGAATTAACCCCTTCACTTGTTTGAAATGGGAGAGCGTTTTTGGGGGGTGTTTTAGAAAAATTTCCTCAACTTTTTTATTGCACTGTTTACCGATTCCCTTACAGAAGTAAAATCGACTCCTTCTTCATCTGCGATTTTTTCAAGTGTTTTGTTGTAGAAGAAATACTTAAAAACTCTGCGTTTCTGTGTTTCGCTTAAGTAACACAAAACCTCCCGAAGTCGCTTAATATTGTCTTTCAGCATTATTTCTTCGATTGGGTCTGTATCGACTGCCAATTCCGGATGATGCACTTCAAATTCTCCGTCATTGATGTCAAATGCGTGTCCGAAAAGAAGCCTTCTCATTCTCTCTCTTGCTTCGTAGTTCTGATACTCCGTTATCACTTCGCCCTGAGCCATAGAAAGCAGAATGAACGGAGTGTACCGACGGATAACATCAGGGTATTTAACCCACAATTCTTCTTCCGCCAGTTCTGTTACAATCGCCCATTTCTCCGTGCCGGTGTAGCCGTGATATTCATACCGCAGGTTAATGAGCTTGCAGTCGTTCGCAAATAATAATTCCTGTTGTTCTAATGTAAGTTTTGTCATTGTCGTAATCTCCTTAAATTTGAATTTTTGAATTTGGTTGAAATCAAAAATTCGGAGATTACGGATACTTGGCGATATACGCCAGCCACTTATATGTCACGGTCTTGCTCCTTTCGGGAGCGACAAAAAAGCCGGACACCAAGAACATTAGGATATTTCTATCCCTTAATTCTCAGCGTCCGGCAATTTGATGACTCAAGAGCTTTCGCTCAAGGACTCGTGGCTCGGTACATCTGTCCGATATTTAATTGTTCGCTCTGTTACTACTTCTTGTTAATCTGTACTTGACTGTTCCCTTGCGTAGGGATAGGTCAACCTCTACTACTCTGTGGCAGTTCGGACATTTCAGTTCAATCACGCCTGTTGTCATTGTTACCTTGTCAAAAATACGCCAGCCACAGTTTTTGCACCTTACGATTATCTTTTGTTCCAACGATTTCATAGCTCGCTCACCTCCGGATAAACCGTAACCAAATCAAAAGGATTATCAAGATACTCCTTTTTCAAAAGTCCGAGCTGTTTCATTCGTATAGCAAGTGCTTTTTTGGAACACCCTAAAAAATCCGCAAGTGCATCAAATCTCTTATATACGCTCGGATAGTATATTTTGTTCAGACACTCAATCTTTTCTCCAAGACTGAACAGATACATTCCCTGCTTTATAAGGTTTTCGGGAAGAAGGATAGCAGCTCCAAGCGTATTTGCCTGCCATTCCTCCCAATCGGATATAGGCTTATTTCTCTCGGAATTTGCCTTGTAATAATGTACTCCGGCAGATTTCTGTGTCACACCGTAATCATTCGGGAACAACATCTTAAATATCTGATGGCTGCCCTCGTGCATTAAGGTGAAATTCTTTCTGCCTTTCAGCTTGCTGTCAAAGTTCAAGTCCTTTTCCACGAGAACGGTTTTTCCATCCAAAAAGAAAAAGGCTTCGTTATCATCATCTTCAAATACCTGAACACCCATTTCCGTAAATGAGGTCATTCCGAGAATACTACCGTCATAAGATAGGTGCTGGTATTCGACATTCAATCCGAGAACCTTCTCCAAGAGAAGCTCCGGGTCAATTCTGTATATTTGTGTGTTACGGACATCGGGAAGTGCCATATATGCCTGAACATACTTGTCGGCAATCGCTTCGATGTCAAATCTCGATAAATGTTTCAAGTTACAAAACCTCCTACCATTAGGATTTTGCTTCTACAAACCACTTTCCGTTTTCTTCGTCGAACAGAAATGTGGGCTTGCCGCAAATCTGTACCGTGTAGCGGATACCGGTTCCTCCGACTTTGGTGGAAGCCGCACGGCATTTCTGAATTACACGGTCTATCTCATATTTTTCATCATTCTCAAACTTGATGAAGTTCGGACGAGCCGTTCCATCAGGTCTATGTGTTACATTTACTTCAACATAAACTTTTCTTCTTTCGGATTCCATTTTTATTCCTCGTAATTTCTCAAAGTCAAAACTAATCTTCCCAAGTGCTTGTATCCGTCGATGTTCTTATCCGACACCCTGTACTTGGGTCGGTCATCTCCGGCAGTATTGATGTAACAGGAAAGCCTTCCTTTCTTAAAGCGTTTTTTCCGGTCAAAGAAAAGAAACATTCCCTCATATATACCGTAGTCGGTAAAATGGTTTCCGCCGTCCGCACGAAAGATAACAATATCTTCGCTGCACCCCTGCAAAAAGCAGTCGGGCATCGTAACATAAGCCGTAACCTCTTTTTCGTCAATCACATTTAGACCTCCTTAACCAACCATACCTGTCGGCATAGTGATTTCGGCTTTTTCCGGTGGTAGCCGCAAGTTCTGACACAGAACCCCATTCCTTATGCTGTCCTTTCCGAAACGCCGTCTGATTTCTTCAACACACTTTTCCATTCGCTCCAATTTGTCCTGCTTTGCGGCGTCCATAAACATATCTATTTGACGGGGCGTGTCTTGTGGAATAAGATTTATGGCTTGTACTGTCACAGAACGGATAGGGTTATTCCACCCATATCTTTTTTCAAACAACTGAAAAGCGGTCTTTGCAATAATCATCGGAGACTGTGTAGGAAGTGCAATCTTCGTCTGCCATTGCCTTGTATTGAGCGTGTTGTCTCTAATATGTATTGCGACACCTTCTGCACTCAGTCCGTGAACACGGAGCTTGTGTCCGATGTCTTGGGTTAATTCGAGAAACACGGGCCACACCTGCTCCGGTTTCTCTAAATCTGCTACTGTTGTTATACCGTGTCCTACACTTTTTATAGGAGAAACGAAGTCTTTCTTGGCAACAAGGGAAAGGTCGTTGCCGTTGGCATAGTTCCATAAAACTACTCCGTTCTTTCCTAATCTTCTGCGTAAGAACTCAGGGTCGTTATTCGCTAAATCCCCGATGGTACGAATACAATAGCTGTCAAGCACTCGCTGGGTTGCCCGTCCTACACCGAGCAGGTCAGCGGCAGGAAGTCCCCAAATCTTTTCTTTGAATGTATCCTTTGGTATAACGGTTACTGCGTCCGGTTTCTTCATATCCGAGCCGAGCTTCGCAAATATCTTATTAAAGGAAACACCCACAGAAATCGTCAAGCCGAGTTCAAACTTCATCGTTTCACGAATTTCATTTGCCACCTTTTCCGGCGAACCGAAAAGGCTTTCTGTCCCGCTAATATCCAGCCAACACTCGTCCATACCATACGGTTCAACTTGGTCGGTATATCGCTCATAAACGCTTCTCGCAAGCTTTGAGTATTTGATATACTCCTCATAATGGGGCGGCACTACAACCAAGTCCTTGCACTTCTGTTTAGCCTGCCATACTGCGTCCCCGGTTTTCACATCAAAAGCCTTTGCTTTGTAGTTCTTTGCAAGCACGATACCGTGTCGTTCCTCCACAGAGCCGCAGACAGCAATCGGATATTTCTTCAATGCGGGGTCGAGCATACATTCGACGCTGGCATAGAAGTTGTTCATATCACAATGAAGTATGCTTCGTAACATTTTTTGAACCCCCCTTGACATTTTGGGAAGTTTAGTGTAAACTATGAGTAGTTCAACTTCCTGTTTCTTATTATACGCAGTTTAAGTGTACTTGTCAAGAGTAAATGAGAAGTTAAACTGTAAATATTCTTTTAAGGAGTGAAATCAAAGATGACATTCGGTGAAAAAGTCAAAGCAGAGAGGACTAAACTCGGTCTTAATCAGGATGAATTGGCTGAAAAAATAGGCGTAACCCGACGTGTAATTTGTTCTTATGAAAATGATAAATCCCGTCCGAGAGGAACGGAAAGATACAAGAAGCTGGCAGAAGCATTAAATGTAAATGTGAATTATCTGCTGTCTGAGGATGACGCTTTCATCGCCGATGTAGAGGATAAATACGGACGCAGAGGGGCAAGACAGGCTCAGGAGTTGCTTGCAGAAGTTACCGGTCTGTTTGCCGGCGGCGAAATGGCTGACGAAGATATGCGTGAAATGGTTGACGCTATTCAGGAAGCATATCTTATTGCAAAGAAGAACAATAAAAAATACACCCCGAAGAAATACCGCAAAGACGAGTAATCCTCACAGTGAACTAAGTCCAATATATGGGACACACAATAGTTTATAATTTATTATAGGGTAAATATCCGATATACTATAATATGGGAGGTGAGCCGGATTGGGGTATTACACTACGGCTGAAATTGTGAAAATCGTCAACAAGCTCATTGACCGTTGCGGTACTCGTGACCCGTACAAGGTCGCAAAAGAGCTTGGTATCAATATTATCTACCGAGATTTTGAAAAGCAGCGTGGAGCATACAAGGTCATTCTGAAGAACCGCTTTGTTTTCCTTAAAAACGGTATGCACCCGGTCGTGGAACAGATAGTGCTATGGCACGAAATCGGACACGATGTTCTCCACAGGCAAGAAGCGGTTGCTGTCGGCGGGTTCAAAGAGTTCAACATCTTTGATATGAGAGAGAACCGTATGGAGTATGAAGCAAATATCTTCGCTTCTCAGGCTTCGCTCCCGGACGACACCATTTTGGAATACATTGAAAACGGCTATGACATTCAGCAGATTGCACGGGCAATGTGTTCCGACATAAACCTAATTGCTCTGAAAGTAGATACGCTGATTGCACAAGGCTATCAACTTCGCAAACAGGAACACCAAAACGATTTTCTTAAATACAGTAAAAAAATATAAGACCGTCAAGTCTCGAATGAGATCTGACGGTCTAATTTTTATCAGTTTTTATTATATCCGAATTGTCTTGTGCAAAGGGTATCTTTCCACCATTTTTCACGACTCAGTATGTAATTATCATCCATTCGTGCGTTATAGTTTTCTAATACTGAATACTGAAAATTTGCTTTTATATAATCAAACCCTTTGGTGTCAACAATATGTTTAAGTTCAACATTCCCACCGTGTCCATTGTCTATATAGTTAGTCCACCTTTGAAGCAACATTCCATACTGAGCAGTTGCCGAGCCAACATACATTTTTCCGTTGCTGGTATCAGTTATAAGATAAACTGCTTTTTGATTTCTCAAAGCATCAAGCCAACCGCTGCGTTTATTCCGAATAATCGTTTCCAGTTGTGAAAAACTCAATCTTATGTTCTCATAACCCGGAAATTCGTCACCATCATAAGCAGTAGAAAGAATTTCTATTACTTCCAGTTCCTCCATCATAGACTCATAGGTTCTTCCCATGCCTTAACCCTGTATGCCATCCTGTTGTCCTCCTGCAAAAAATGAGTGAGGGGATTTCCATCCCTCACCCAGTAGCCCGCAGGATGGCAGGCTGTTTTAGAAGCTATAAAATTTTCCGCAGCTTCTTCCGCAGATGGTCTAACCTCGCATAGATGGCACCAGTCGTCAAATGCACAAGCGGGGCAATCTCCTTTGTGGAATACCCCTGCATTTTCAGCAGGACGATTTTCAAGGTACGCCCGTCCACCGTGACTAATACTTGATAGAGATTTTCGCTCTCAATCTCTTCCAGTAACTCCGCAACCGTACCCACTTCCGCCTGCCGCTCCCTGCCTGCCATGTCCTCAAGATATTCCGCAACGTCATTCGTCCATCGGTAAAACCGCCTGTTGGAATTGAAGTCTGCCCTGTCCGCCATGCGTATCTGCTCAATGGTCGCTTCATCAACGCCGCACTCACGCAGCAGCTTTTTCTCCGCTTCTTTCCAGATACGCCATTTCCTGTCCTCCCGTCCGTGGTTGTATGCCATTCTTACTTCCTCCAATCAGAATTGATTGAGAGGGCAGAGAAAAGCCCCCTCATCTTCCCAAAGGAAAAAACAAGGGGGCTGAACGCCTTAAATTTTAATTTTCTATTATCTTTCTTAGTTTTATTAGGATTCTGGCTTTGCGTTTGTTTACAACGCTCTGGGTTATGCCCAACCTCGCCCCGACTTCACGCTCGGAAAGTCCGTCAAAAAAGATTGCCTGTATCAGCTCCTGTTCACTATCCGACAGCAAAGGCAGGGCGGCTTTCAGCCTGTCCACCATGACCGCATTGACAACGGTTTCTGCAATGTCCACCGCTTCATCAGTGATAAAGTCCAGAGGATTCCCCTCGCTGTCCGTAAATCCGTCGAGAGATAGCAGTCTATTCTTTGTATCTAATTTTTGCAGATAACGCCACCGTTCCTTGTCACGGTAGAAGTCTGTGTATTGCTCCCTCACGACTTCAAGCAGACAGCCTTGAATGGGGATAAACAGCTTGTCCATATAGGTCTGGTCGGATTCCCTGCAACGGCAGAACTCCGTGTAGGATAATTCCACATAGCCGCCACTTTCTCTGATATATACCTTTCTTGGTGCATATTTCACCATAAATACCTCCCATCTGAATTTTTGAAATGTAAAAAATCCAGATGGAGAGGCGGAGAACGACACCGCATATCAGAAACAGCCCTACGGCACTTTCCAACAAAAATCGACAAAAGAAAAACCGCAAAGGCTCTGTGACCTTTACGGTTATAGGAAATAGTAATTCTATTGTATGGAGATTGTACTTCTACTTTCAAGGTGAGAAGTACCGTTGCACTGGCAGAAATTTTTTTAACTGGTTTCCTGCCGTTCTCTGATATGCTATGTATTGATAAATTTTGCTTCGTATGAGCAGATAGATAACTGCCCGAAAAAAGGACATAAAAAAATCCCTCCAAATTTAAAAACAAATTCAGAGGGTAATTTAGGGTATAACAAAATAACCCACCCGAATATCGTTTTTTTTATTTGGTGAGTTTGTTCTTTCAAATACGAAACAAATGCTCATGTACGGTAAAGTATCACAAGAAAATTATGTCGAATTGACAGCCGCCTCCGCTATACCGAATAAGGAAATAAAGAGTCCTCAAATTTTGCGCTACTAAATGAAGACGAGCGGAAGTAATCTCCCGCTCGTCAGTAAACTTAACTATGCCATATCAATCCCGCTTCTTTCCCGCCACCGGCACTAAGAACAGCGCGGGCAACAGCAGGAAAGCGGTACAGACCAGCCCCCAGGGTATGGACACCTGCTGGGCTACCAGCCCCACAATAGGCCCGCCGATGATCTGCCCTAAAGAGTCCAGCTGTCCGCTGGTGGAAAAGACTGTGGCGCGCATTTTCTCATCCACATGGTCGTTCATCCAGGCGGCCAGCACAGGCTCCTTGATGGTGCGCATAAGCCCCGCCAGCAGGAACACCAACAACATGAACCAAAAGCTCCGCCCCACCGCGAAGAGAACCAGGCACAGGATATACCCGGCGCTGGTGGACATGACCACACTGGTTCGGCTGACAGTCCCTTTTTTCTCCATGCGGGCGATGAGCAACTGAGAAGCCAGAATACCTAAGCCGCTGCCGATAAGACTGATAACACCGAACCAAGTGACGCTGTTCAGCGGCCCGATAACGGGTATTACCGTGTCATCCAGAAAATGAGCGGTGGAGAGCCGGTCAAAGCCTTCACTGGCAAGTCCCCCGCATAGTGTGATTGCTAAGAGCGTCAGCAACACAGGTGCGCCTTTCACAAAGCCCAGGTTGAGCTTGAACAGGCAGACAAAGTCTTTAAGCAAGCCCTGCCGTTCCTCAATAGCAGGGGAGAAGTTGGTTTCTGGCATGATGCGACCCAACACCAGCCCCAACAACAAGCACAAACTGCCCCCCAAGATGACAGGCATTTGCAGGTTTATGTTTCCCAGCAGTGTGCCCAGCACCACGCCCAGAACGCCGCCGATTTGCCCCATTTGACTGCCCCGCAGGAACACCTTGTCTATGGGTTTGTCCTCTTCCTCCGAGGCAATCCACGCCTCCAGAGCGCCGGTGATGAAGGTATCACCGCAACCCCAGACAACCTGGGCCAGCAGAACCGTCGCGAACCACGGTAGCGCACCCTCCATCAGAAAGCCCAGGCCGTAGAGGAACATTCCAATCAGCACCGAGCGCCGACGGCTATACAAATCCGCCACCACACCGGTGGGCATCTCGAACAGAAAGCAGGAGGTCTCCTGAACCGTCCCTACCAGGACAAGCTGGAAAGCATCCAGCTGCACCACCTCCAGGTGGTACACGATGGAAAGCACTGTGGACATAGAAACCGCCAGGGAACAGACAAATCGGAACAGCAGGTAGACAGAATATGCCTTTGAATTTTTAGCAAACATGAAGTTACATTCTCCTTTCAAATCTCATTTTATATGACTTTTGCAAGCTGTTAAGCTAACTTGTGGAACATATGCCGAACCTTATCTATACGGCTATTCGGGCGGCGGGGTTGGCAAATAAATTTACCAATAGCTGGCTGGTATCCTTTTAACTCTGTCAAGCAGACTCCCTGCCCATTTGTGAAATAAGTTAAATCGTTCCTGTATTCTTGAATACATCTAGCAGGGATTTCTCCTTTCAGAATGACCTCGTCATTCTTTATCTGAGTACTTACAATATCTGCACAATACCTTGGAGCATCATGATACGCCCGTGAGAGATATTCCTGCGGTGCATAAATTTCAAAGTGGAGATATGGCTCTAATAGTTCTGTCCCTGCTTTTTTTAAAGCCTGCTCCAATACGATAGGGGAAAGCAGCCGAAAGTCTGCGGGGGTACTTACAGGACTATAATACAATCCATATTCAAAACAGATTTTACAGTCTGTCACTTTCCATCCATACAGCCCCTGCTCGCAGCCATAAAGAACCCCCTCCATAACCGCATTTTGGAACGATTGATTTAAATATCCAAGTGAAACTCTGCTTTCATACTGCACTCCGCTTCCAATAGGGAGCGGCTCTATGGACAACCCGACAGAAGCCCAGAAAGGATTTGGCGGGACTTCTATGTGGATGGTATATTCTGCTTTTCTAAGCGGTCTTTCCATATATATAACAGTAGGCTCTTTTATTTCTGCCTCCACATGATATTTTTCCTCAAGGATGGCACAAATGACTTCCATCTGCACATTCCCCAAAAAAGATAACATAATCTCATGGGTAACAGTATCAATGTCAAAATGCAAAAGAGGGTCTGTATCAGCAATCTCTGCGAGGGCATTTAACAGGGCTTCCCTTTGCTCCGGCTTTTGCGGCTCTACCGTTGTCCGAAGTAATGGCATGGGATTATCAATCCGTGTTTTGTGAGGCAGGAGTTTTTCATTTCCCAGGATATCGTTCAGTTTCAAAGTATCATCAGCTAAAATAACAATTTCTCCCGGACAGGCATGGTCAGCCGGGACGATTTCACCGTTTGTCGGAACACACATCTCTGTGATTTTTATTTTCTCTTTTTCAGATATTCTAATAACATCCCTCAAATGCAATGTTCCGCTATATATACGCACATAAACAAAACGCCGCCTTTTCTCTGAATATTCAATCTTAAAAACCTGCCCGCATAGTTCAGATTGACCTTCAGGCGTTGATGAATAAAATTTACTGGCAATTACTTCTATAAGCTGCCGAATCCCCAGATTGTTTTTAGCGCTTCCGTGATAAACGGGAAATAACGTTCCGTTTTGGAATCTCCTGTTTTCTTCCTGTTCCAGTTCTGACATTTTAAACGGTTTCCCTGACATATATTTCTCTAATAGTTCATCGTTTCCCATAATTACCGCATCCCACTGTTCCATATCGTCATTGTCCGTTACATTTATATGGGGATGCTGCCCAACCTTTTGCTTCACTATAATTTCCGAAGAAAGCTTTGCTTTCATTTCCCGATATACCATTGGCAAATCAATCCCCTCTTGGTCAATTTTATTGATGAAAAAAATTGTCGGAATCTTCATTATCTGTAGTGCATGAAACAGTATACGGGTCTGTGCCTGTATGCCATCCTTTGCAGAAACTAATAATACTGCTCCGTCTAATACGGATAAAGAACGGTATACTTCCGCCAAAAAATCCATATGGCCTGGCGTATCTATAATGTTGACTTTTACATCCTCCCACTGAAAAGATGTCACTGCTGTCTGGATAGTGATTCCCCTTTGACGCTCCAAATTCATTGTATCTGTCCTTGTTGTGCCTTCATCTACGCTCCCTAGTTCTGCAATTGCACCACTGGTATACAATAAACTTTCCGTTAATGTTGTCTTTCCTGCGTCAACGTGAGCCAGAATGCCTAAGTTAATTATTTTCATGTGATTTTCCTCCTATCAACACCCAAAAAAGGGCATAAAAATACCCAGTGATAAATACTCCTATCACTGGGTAAATAACTCCAATAGCCCCAAAACACTTATATGTTTTCGGGCATATAAAATTACATGATAAAAGTATTCTTAAACTGGGTACAAAAAACTAAGCCCCATATTAAAAGTGAAACGGGACTGCTACTTTTTGTTCCCACTATCAAATTGACAGTTTATTTAAGAATACCTTGCCGCATATTTATTAGCTCCTTGTATAATACTGAATCTAATTATACTCCTTAACCCTTTATTTGTCAAGTGTTTATGCAAAAATAATTTCCTTTTCCACAATCTCCCTCGCACAAGCCCTTATGTTATTGAGGCATCCTGTCCATTCTAAGGCGTTTTCTGCCTTTAGCTGTTCCGTTATGCCCTGTGCCTGTTTCATACCCTCTATGAGCCTTTCAAAGCGTTCCTGTGCCTGTCTGTTGATGTCGGCAAGGTAGGCGTTTAGCCTGCCGCTTGTAAGAAGATTGGTGTATGTAACTTTACGGTACTGTTTTAGATAATCTAAATGCCGTTGCCCCCAGATGCCTATTGCCTGTTCTTCTTCGGCGGGTACAGTTAAGCACGGTATCAAATAATCCCCTTGCCTTTCGTATTTGCCGCCCAGTTCCTCAAATAATGATTTTGCCATTGTCTGTTACCTCCACATTCTTTTTTATTTTGAATGTCCGCAAAATCCGTCCTACATCAATCGGATTTGATGGCAGATTCCAATGCACAATTCTTCGGCAATAATTGTGGAAATCCAATCCTTCTTGTCCTATGGAAGTAGATGCTAAAACAAATGGTCTAAATGGAGAATTGAAAGAATTTCTAACGCTCTTTTTTCTGTCTGCGTCCTTTTCTTTTCCATCTCCTTTAGTAAAGGCAACTGCAAAGTGAGAACGAATAGCAGTTGGTTTTTCCTTTGTTCCATTTGCTCTTGCCTTAAACGCATTGAATGTATCAATAGTGTATATTGTGGTTCTCACATCCATAGAACTTGCTATTGTATAGTGTAAGTTATCAACCAAATTATTGTCTGCGTCTAAACCGTTTGTAATTAAATGAGCATATTCATCAAACATAGCCTGAATGTTTCCCTGCTTGCAATAGGTAAGCAGATTTTCCCAATGTGCGTCCTCGCTTTTTTTACCACAAGCAAGCTCGACTGTGGCTGTAGACTCGGCTGTATTCATACGGTTTATAAAGATTTTTGCAATCTGACTTGGCAAATAACTTGGAAAAGTAGTTCCTCGTTTGCAGTAAGATTGATAGGTTCTGTTTATAGTTATTGCAGGAGAAGCTATATGAACTATGCTTCATATAATGGATATATAAAGAAACTGCTGGGACTTATTTTTATCCTGTCCGACGACTTTTCTATGTTCAAAGCAAAAGATAATAGAGACAGCGATTTGTTGATGTGTTTTACTTATCACACGCACAATGTCTATCTGAAAGATAGAGAAATAACTGATTTTGAATAATGTACTTGATGGCTACTCAAACGAGCAGCCATTATTTTTTTATTGACTTTTTTCAAGTAATAGTGTATTATAACAATGTGAAGTGTGCAGTTCACAATTTTAGGAGTAAAAGAGGTGATTAAAAGTGTCGAGAGTATACACCAGTTACAGTGAGGAAGAATTTGCTCTAATATCTAATGAATGCGAGCAATATGGAATGACCCCCTCTGCATTCCAAAAGTATTGTGTACTATTATACTTAGGACAAAATGCCGAGGAAATTAAAAAGATAGATATAGAAGAAATGAAACAAATTATGAATCAAGAACTTAATAACAAAAAAGTTGGAGACAAATTCATTGTAAGTGCTTTGTTACCACCGGAAAAGTGGTCAAATCTAAATCGAAGTCAAAAAATCACATTAAGCCTATATTTAAAGAACATAATAGAAAACTGTTCTGACAGATTTAGAGTATGTGATATTTTACACAATAATATCAAGCAATATGAAAGATACTAAAGTCAAGCGAAAGAAAAAATGTTATGGATTATTTGAAAACGGCAGATGAAATTGTTGATGTCTATTTTGTCACATATATAGAGTCTTGTGATAAGAATAATAATTCACATTCTACATCTTGGAGAAATAGATATATAGGTCAAGACGGTGTTATCTATATTCTTAAGAATGGAAACAGACAATTCTTTGTTTGGCATCCTGTTGACGATGATTTTAAACCAATTACTTCTTTGGGAATTATTAGTTCCCGTGATGATTATTATATTAAAAAGAACAATCTATTAGTAACAACTCAGAATTCCATTTACAAATTCAGGCTTATCAACAAGGAGGTGAACACTGATGATAAAACTTAACAAAATGGAACAAAATGAATATAACGCTTTTATTGTTGCTGTTGTTCCTTCATTATTACCCGGCACATACCACTTTAGAGACTTTTTCACAAATAGAGTTACATCTGCAAGAATCGGTCGTAAATTCTATGAAGATGTTGTCAATGGTATATATCCGCATATTTCTCTTGTTGGGACAAAGGCTTCAGAAGGTTATATTTGTTCTTGAGTAAATACCTGATTTCTCATAATGTACTTGATGGCTACTCAAACGAGCAGCCATCTTTTTAATATGCCGGAATACCGTATCCGTAGATAACAGAGCTTCCGACAGGGTATGTTTTGGTTCTGCAAGTGTCGCCTGAGTTGCCCTCAACGGTATAGACTGTACCGTTTTCGCATTTCTGAACAATACCGGTGTGGTCTGTCACACCGTCGCCCTCCCAGTCAAAGAAAATGATTGTACCGGGCGAAGGCTCATACGAACCGTCTGCCCACTGTCCTCGGTCTCTGAACCATTGTACACCGTTTACACAGCCGGCATACTTTGGAATAATACCGGCGTCGATATATCCGCACTCGTTAGCACACCAAGAGACGAAGCAGGCACACCATTCTACACGGGAGTCAAATCCGTACCAAGACCAGTAAGGCTGACCGCCTACATTACCCACCTGTGACAAGGCAACCGTTACGATTTGGTCGTCGCTGTATCCGATACCGTAAAGCACCTGAGACCATAGTTGATTGTTTTCGTCCTTTAGCAGCTCGGCAAGATACTCTTTCTGCTCCTGATTAAATCCGTACATAGCCGCCATTTCATCAACGGTCTTGTGCGATACCGTGATATACAGGAAAGTTTCTGTTACTGTGGTTTCGGTCTGTACGATGTTGCCGTGTCCGTCGTCGCTTTCTTCGATTTCGGTATGGGTTTTCGTTTCCGTTCGGGAAGAAATATCGTTCATTTCCCAAAAAATATCCGACAGTAGCTGCTTCTTGGTTTCATCAACCGTAGCAACCTCCATCGGATTGTCGGGGTCGGTATTCACTTTAACAGAATAGACCGCAAGAACATCTTTCCAAACAGCTCTGCTTCCGCTCATTTCAAGCACATCATAGCTTACAGAGTTCTTTTCCTGTTCCAATCGGTCATCATATTCCTGATTGATTTCCTGAACGACTGTCTGCATTGACATTCCCGTGCCGGAATCCTCTCCCGAAAAGAAGATACCGAACACAGAACCTGCAATCAAGGCTACAAGACATAGCACAATAATTACTACCACCGCAACCCAACCGCCGGCAGCGATAGCGGCAATAAGACCTTTTACCGCCGCTATGATTGCTTTTACTGCGGCAATGGTGGCTTTGGCTGCGGCTTTAATCGTAGCGGCTGTTGCTTTGGCTGTGGCTTTTGCCGCCTGTGCCGCTTTCTGCGAAGCCTTAACTGTCGCCTGAGCTGTTTTCTGTGCCGCTTTTGCCGCTTGCTGACTGGTTTTTATCGCAGTCTTTGCAGTCTGCTCAGCCGTCTTAACCGATTTCTGTGCGGTCTTTGTTGCTTCTTTTCCGGCAAACTTAATGGTTTTCTTTCCGGAGGAAGTGGCAGACTGCTTTATGGTCTTTTCCGCCTTATCGACAGTCTTAATCGCAGAGCTTGTGTTTTGCGAAGCCTGTTTTCTCAAAGACTGCTCGGCTCGCTGCTGCTTGAAACGCTGAATACCGTCCTTTGCGGTGCGGATATTCTCTTTTGTGGTTTCAAGTCCCTTTCGTCCCGCCTTGTCAAACGCATAGGCACCATCGTGAAACACCTCGTCAATACCGCTTTCCAGTTTATCGGAAGCGTATTCCTCGGCAGAACTGCTGTTGGCATTTACCGACCGCTCCGCCTTTTCTTTTGTTGCGATATACGCCTGCTTCATTCGTTGGGTTGCGACGGCAGCCTTATCTATTGTTCGTATCGTACCTTTTGCATTGTCTTTCGTTTTAATATCAGCCATACAATCCCTCCTTCCTATGCAGGCTGAACTACCTGTTGTATTATTCGTTTATTAGCTTCGCCACTACAACAAGTCTGCCGTTTGTCCGGGAATACTCACAGGTGGAAAGGGTCAGGAGCTTGTCGCCGTATTCGGCGGTTATGCCGGTTTCGTAAAGCGACAGTTTCTTGCACTTCTCAACATAGGCAGTGAAATCCTCGGCGGTGTCCGCATTGACGAACTGATAATATTTGAAGCTGTCGGGACTATCCGTATATACTACGGTTTTGAACACGGCAATTACTTCATAGGTCTGTCTATCGGTCAGCGTATCAAAGGATACTGTTTTGTGCTTTTCCCAAAAGCTCTTGTCCTTGAATTTCATAAGACCGGCGAACATAGAGCCGTCGTTCATATGATGACCGTAGATAATGATATTGTCGCTTGGCAGTTCCATATCGCAGTTTTCCTGAACATAAGGACAGCCGTAGTCGGTGTATGCCTTATCAAAGCCGTGCTTCAGATAGAAGTTCGGGTTGTCCTTTGACTGCATAACGGGATAATTGATTTTTGTGTCCTCAACCTTAATCCAGCCGACCATATCGTTATTTTGCAGATAAAGCTCCTGATACTCCGGGATAAAGGTCTTTTCTTCGGAGTAGTTCATCAGCTCTGTGGTTTCTTCAGGCTCGGTCTCCACAACCTCAATCAGATTGTCGTACATCTCAGCCTGCTTTGCAGAGTCGCAATAGTGCTTGATGAGAAAACCTGAACTGACGGCAAATACAATGCTGAAAGCACAGATTATGGCAATATAGATTTTGTTTTTCATAGGTGTTTCCTTTCTCATTTACAGAATAGGGCAAGGGTTATGCACCCTCGCCCGGTTTGGTTGTCATCAGCTTATACAGCTTCGTATTCTTCGGGAACTTATTTGCAAACGGCACAAGCGAACTGCCGACCTTAATCAATCCGTGTCCTGCGTCAACATTCGTGATATACGAAAGCTGGAGGTCAGAAATGTTAAGGAGCTTTGCAAGCTCAATTCTGTCGGTTGACGCCTGATTGAGCATAATCAAAAACTCGCTGTTTGCAAGCATAGTTCTCGCTGTATGGCTCTGCAAAAGGTCGTCCACATTCTGTGTAATGCCGGTGGCATAAGCGCCGTACTTTCTTACACGCTTCCAAAGCGTAAACAGGAAGTTTGCAGAATACTCGTGCTGGAACAGGAGGTAGATTTCATCAATGAAGATAAAGGTCTGCTTACCTTTAGCACGGTTCTGTGTAATACGGTTCAGAATAGAGTCGAGGACGACAAGCATACCGATAGGCATAAGCTGCTTGCCGAGGTCAAGAATGTCATAACAGATAAGTCGGTTATCCGTATCAACATTGGTTGGCTTTGCAAAGGTATTCAAAGAACCGTGAGTAAACAGCTCGATAGCAAGGGCGATTTCCTTTGCTTCCGGCTCGTCCTGTTTCAAAAGCTCCGCACGAAAATCCTGCAAGGTAGGAACAGTACCGGTATATCCTCTCTGCTGATAGTCTCGGTAAACACTTGCCGTACAACGGTCGATGATAGATTTCTGCTTTGCTCCGAGGTTTGTACCGCCGATAAGCTGTTCGCAAAGGGACATAATGAACTCGGATTTCAGGATAACCGGGTTTGCTCCGTCGCCGTATTCCTTGTTCATATCCATCGCATTGATATGGCTCGGAGAAGTAGCGGAAATATTGATTATTTCGCCGCCGAGAGCTTTTACAAGCTGCGAATACTCTCGCTCAGGGTCTATGATAATAACATCTGCATTGGAGGAAAGAATGATATTTTCAATTTCACCCTTTGCCGCAAAGGATTTTCCGCCGCCGGATACGCCGAGAATAAAAGAGTTGCCGTTGAGTAGCTGTCTGCGGTCGGCAATAATCATATTTTTACTGATGACATTCTGACCGTAGTAAATGCCGTTTTCGTGGTAAATGTCCTGAACCCTGAAGGGAATAAAGACCGCAAGGCTTTCTGTGGTAAGGGTTCTGAATGCGTCAATCTTGCGTGTTCCAAAGGGCATAGCCGTATTCAGTCCGTCCATCTGCTGATACTTGAGAACGGCAAACTGGCACAAATGCTTTCTTGCCGTAGTAAGCAGAGCTTCGGTGTCGTTATCAAGCTGTTCTTTGGAGTCCGCAGTATGAACCATAGTGAGTACAGCGAACATCATTCGCTGATCACGAGTGGTAAGGTCATCAAGGAACTCCTTCATTTCCTTTTTCTGCTGTTCCATATCATACGGAACGGTAGCGGAAAAGTTATTGTTCTGATTCTGCTTTCTCTGCCAGTTGGTTATATTCGTCTCAACCCCAAGCAGTCTGCTCTCTGCTTCTCGCACCGCTTCATCGGTAGGAACAGGTACGATGTCAATGGACATCATCAGGTTGCGGTTCAGGTCGGTAAGCTCGGCTACCATACTGTCCTTGATATAGGAAGCGTACTCACGAAGAAAAAGGACTCTCCCGTAACGGTTTCCCATTTTGAAGTAGTCCTTTTCAAATTCCATTGTATCGGGGCAAACATAATCCTTGAAATCGTGTCCCTTCTTTCTCGTTTCCTTAATATTGAAGTGGTAGGCGGTTTCCTCCCCGACACGGAAGAAATCGTGGACAATTCTCAGTCTCTCATCGGTTTCAAGCTCCACACATTTGCTTCCGAGTCTTGCAAAGTGGGCAATCAGGTCAGCACCGACACGGGCAAAATAGGTTCGTGCGTCCTCCACGCTCTTTTTATTGATGGAGATAGTAACATATTTATCCTGAACGATGGCATTTGCCCCGGTTGCCTTGTCGAGAAGCATTTTGTTATATTCCTCTCGGTAAACATCAAGCTCATCGCCGGTTTCGGGGATAAGAATGGTTTTCTCAAAGTCAAGACGGTTAAGCCGTCTGTTGTTGATAGTCAGCTTTGTAGTAGCTCCGCTGTCAAGAGAGTTGAGAAGCTCGGAGTATTCAAGGAACATTGCTTCCTTATCCTCACGGCTCGCTACGGCATAGTTAATATCCGTGAACTTGAAGCTTTTGGAATACTTGTCCTTGCCTACACGGAAAATGCCGTCATCATAAATAGCGGTAATGGGAATACAATCCTGTACGCCCTTTGGTACTACGAACTTTTCTTTGTCCTGCTTTAACAGGTTTGTAAGAGTTTTAATCATTGTTCTTATAAGCCTCCTTCTGTTTTTGTTCGATTGTCGGTTTCATCAATTCGTAATAGGTGTTGGTGGAATGAAAGACCAGCTTTTTCGGCATAAGGAACTCGGACTTTATCCACGCCCATATAAATTTCTCAGCCGTCATTCCGTTGTATTTCACAAAGCCGAGAGCCGCAAAAGGGGCAGCTCCCAAAATGCACACCCACGATACAGTTTCTGTTCCGAGGTACGGTTTTAGGAGGAAGTAAAGTCCTACCGCTACCGCACAGGCGAGGACAGAAAAAATGAACTGTCTGAGCGACAGTCCAAAAAACATTGACTCTGTGTAATTTCGTATCTCTCGGTTAATTTTGACTTCCATCAAAAGCTCCTTTCTCTGCGATATGCTTGTTTTGCGTGACGGATTTCATCAGAGCAGACGCAGGTGTCCGCAAGGCAAATCACATTGCCGTTTTTCTTTCCTCCGTAATACACACAATATTTGCAGTCGCAGTCGGCAGGCGTATAGCCCTGCCATCTATCGTTATTATTCTTGTTTTTCTTCATCAGAGAACCTCCCGTTATAAGCCCATCATTTCACGGATAATTCGGTCGCTCATCTTAACCGCACCGACAAGCACAAGCATATTGAATACCAGTTCGCCGATATATGCCCATACCTGAGTAACGGCTGCTGCGTCAGGGTTCACTACCGGCGGCGTAGAAGCAAATAGGGAGAAGATGATACAAGCAAGTACAATTACTGCTCCCTCAAGCAAAACGGCACAGTAGCTCTTTATAAAGCTCTTACCCACATTCTGCGACGGTTCTCCGGCAAATGTGGAAAGCGGTATCGGAGCGAGAGCAGTGTACATATACAGCTTGAAAAATCGTCCGTACACCGTCATTATCATAATGAACGACAAGACCGTGATAAACAGTCCGCCGATAAGAGTAACCGCCCACAATGGGATACTTTCAAAAAATCCGCAGCTTTCAATGGTTGTTACCATTTCAGCAGGTAAAGTTGTTTGATTGGGCGTACCGAATCCCGCAGATGTCATAATGGTTGAAATCGTACCTTGTACGATGTCGAACAGGGCAAGCATAAGCTCCAGCCCGTAGGTAATCACACCTTTGGCAATGGCAAAGCGGATAAACAGCTTTAATGCGTGTTCCGGTTTCTTTACATCGGTAAAACTTCCGCAGGTGCGAACCACACCGACAACAAAAAACAGAACAAGCAGGGCAAGACCGATAGCCTGAACTGCTCCGTTGATATTCACCATTACCGACCAAATACTGCCGCCTTTGAACTGTTGCGGCGAAGTGGTTAGCAACTGCCATATTTCCGAAAGCTTGCTGTTCCAAGTTTCAAGGGCATTTTCGAGGTTCTGAACTACCCAGTTATCACTCATCTGTTTGCACCTCCTTTAAGATTAGGGGCATACCTGAAATGCCAGGTATGCCCCGTTTGATAACTGTGTTCTCTTAACCGGTAATAAGGGTAAGGATTTCCTTTGCAAAGGTAATGATGATACCGCCTGCAAGAGTCAGGAAACCGTTGGCTCTCTGAGACGGGTCGTGAGACTTCAAAGAGAGACCGACCTGAACGATACCGAAGCCAAGCAGGATAAGACCGATGGCACGGATAAGACCGAAGATGAAATCGGACAGATTGTTGACTACGGTAATCGGGTCGCTGGCGGCAAAAGCGGTAACGCTCATACCGCAAACAAGAGTTGCTGCTGCGATTACGGCGCAGTAAGCACGGAAGCCTTTCTGAACCTTTCCGGTCATAGGCAGCTTCTGAGTAGTTTTCTTTTCGTTGTTCTTCTTAAAAATGTTCATTGTGTTTTCCTCCGTTAAAATAAGTTTTTATTCACTTCAAAATCCTCATCGGACAGAAGTTCGTAATTGGTTTCTCCGTAGCTTTCCTCCGGAAGTTCTTCCGGGTCAATAGAAAGAACGGAAATTGATGAGTGCTTGATGGTCACTTCGCCGTGTTTATATGCAGAAGCCTTTCCATCGGTTGTAAGTGCCACATTCGGGTGCTTCAAGATGTCGTACTTGAAGTCCATAACGGGGCGTTCTCCACGAATAAACAGAATTGCATATTGGTTATCAAGCATACGAACCTCATCAGGAGTAAGAAGCTCTCGACCGCTAATCTGATAATTTGTGGAGTAGTTGCCGCTTCGACCGGTACTTTTTCCGAAAGTGTTGGTATCAATGGTTTCCTTGCCGAGAAGCTCGGACACATATTTGTGGGTGCTTTGCTCGTTGCCGCCGAGATATAAAAACTCGTCGCAGTTACCTACAATGCTTTCCCATTGCTTTTCAAACAAGGCTTTAAGCTGTGCCAAGTTCTGCAAGATAATACTTACCGATACCCCACGGGAACGCATAACCGAAAGAATTTTGTCGAAGTCATCAGGGAGTGAAACATTCGCAAACTCGTCCATCAAAAAATGAACGGGAACGGGAAGCGAGCCGCCGTGAATATGGTCGGCAGCATAAAACAACTGCTGAAAAAGCTGTGTGTAAAGGATAGATACCAAGAAGTTAAAGCTGGAATCGTTATCCGGTATCAAAGCGAACAGAGCGACCTTTTTCTCTCCGAGTGACGGGAGGTCAAGCTCGTCTGTGGTGGTTAAAGAAGCAAGACTTTCAAGGTTGAACTTTTCCAGTCTTGCCGCAAGGGTTATCTGTATGGACTTTAAGGTTTTCGCCGCACCTGAATGATAGGAACGGTAATACTTCAAAGCAATGTGGTCGGGATTCGACATCTCCAATTCCGCAAACAGTTCATCAAGAGGAGAAGGTCTTGTGTCCTCCTCGTCCTCAATCGCACCGGCTCTGAGCATTTCCATTATCATTGCAAAGTTCTGTTCATCTTCGGGTGCTTCATAATGAAGATAAAATACAAGTGCAAGCAAAAGCATTGAAGCCGAGGTATCCCAAAAGGGGTCTTGTGATTGACTTCCTTTCGGAGTGGTACTCTTAAAAAGGTTCGTCACGAGCTTTTGCACATCGTTGTCATTCTGCAAATAGACAAACGGGTTATAGCAATGGCTTTTCTCCATTGAAATCAAATCGAGAACACGGACTTCAAAGCCTTTGCTTTCAAGCAGCTTTCCGGTATCTCGGAGAATTTCGCCCTTTGGGTCAAGAATGACAAATGATGTGTTGCACTGCATAAGATTCGGCTTGCAGTAAAACCTTGTCTTACCGGCTCCCGAACCGCCGCACACAAGGGTGTTTAAGTTTCTTCGGTGTTTCTTCGCATTGAGTCCGATACAGACATTTTGCGTCATCAGCTTATTTGCAGAAGCCGGAGACTGTCTGTATTTTTTGTTTACGGCTCTTGCATTGCCCCATTTTGCAGAACCGTGTTCTTCACGCCTTCGGTAATTCTTCTGTGTTGAGAAGTAAATCCCAATACCCATTGCATAGCAGAGAAGCAAAACGAGGACAGTTTTTAGGCTGTCCTCGCATAGCTCAATATGAAATGGTTCGTTGAACGCTGTTAATAGGCTCGGCAGTATTTCCGGCAATCCTCCTTTTACAGAGGGTGCAATCAGAAGTGCCAGCCATACGACCGGGATAATACCGATGACGGAAAGAATAATAGCAGACTGCCTCTCGTTATCTCGATTCACAGGAGCGTTCCTTTTCGATAACTTTGAACTTTTTCTTTGGGGCAGTTCCGACCTTGATGATAAGGTCGTCCACCGCATCGGTAGATTTGCCCTCGTTCATCAAATCTGTTTTCTCGTCGTTGAGAGAACGGATAATAATGCCGTGTTCATAATCGTCCAATGCGATATGATACATTTCTTCCTTCGCCATAGTCTCACCTTATCTTTCGTAGTCTTTGCTTTGTTCCTGCTTTTTCTTGTAAAGCTCATCGGAAACACGGGAGTGAATATCCGCCATTGCGTTTCTCGTTTTGGAAAGCTCATAGCGAATGTCCTTCGGCTCTTTGCCGGCGAGCTTTTCAGGGATACGGTTGATAGCAAAATTCTGTGTATCGACGCCGTACTTTTTGCAAAGCATATAGCCGATACATACTGCCTGAAAGCCCATATCCGCTCTGCTGTAACTGTCGCTGTTGATAGAGAGCTGTGCGTGGCCAAGCTCCTGTGCTACGCACTGAGCGACCGCTACGCTGTCTCCCACATCACGCTTTACATACAAGGTCTGTTCCTCGTTGTTATAAAACGCCGCCATATTGGGATACGGAAGCTCATTTGTTGCTTCCACTTCAACCGGGGAAGAATCCAGCATAACGGTAATGAGTGCTTTCGGGTCACGGTTGACAGTCGGTGCAGGCGGTCTTTTGCCGTTGGTCTGCGAAACATCAAAGACCTTTTTCACATTGTAGGAAATGCCGGTCGTACCGTCTTTCTTTGCATACTCGACAGGTTCAAGAATGGAAATGCTTTTCGCACCTTTCTGAATTTTCACATTATCTTTGCTCCAGTCATCAAAGTTTTTAAGCTGGCTTGCTTCGGGAAGCTGCTTGAAAATCAGAAGTGCGTTGACCGCAGAGTATCTGTCAAGACGGCTCTGCGTATCAAGGAAGGCTTTGAACTTTTCCGGGTCGGAAACAATCGCCTTTGCGGTGTCGTCCGCCATCTGATATACGGCTTCTTTTTCAGCCTTCATCTTCTCGGCATATTCCTCTTTGGAAAGTCGTTTGCTCTGCTGTCCTGCCTTAGCAGGGGTAAAATTGTTTGTCATTGTGATTACCTCTCTTTCACATTTTTGCTTTTAGGTTTCGGCTGCTGGTGTACGGTCTGTGCCGGGGCGTTCTTGACTTCCGGCTTTGATACCTCCGGCTCTTTGCGTTCTGCTTCTTTCTGCTGCTTGGACTGTGCCTTATATCGGTCAAGCTTTGCTTTTACCGACGGCTTTCTCTGTCTGTCGCTTACAGTACCCTTATCAGTTTGCATATCTACCGGCTCGGAGTCGTGCCTTGACGGAGGGTTTTTGTCCGTTTTGGCGACTGTGGGGTTTGACTGGGAATACCCCTCTTTCTGAATAGGTTTTCTGACGGCTTCCTCAGTGATGATTTCGTTTTTGGTTTTCGTCGGCTTGTCTTTCTCCAAAGCTTCACGCTTTTCGACAGCCTTCTGAGACTCGGTGACAATCGCAGCCTTATCAACTTTACCGAGTTCAAATCTCTCAACGATTCTCTGAATTTTGGAAGCGTCCTCTGCACGGGCAATAATATCAATCGGGACATTATCGCCCTTTGTGTTTTTATCCCTGAGTACGCAGTAGAGAACGCCGTAGCGTTTTGCCTGCTCGGTAAACTTCTTCAAGTCCTTGTTGGGGATAGAAAACACCTTCAGCTCCTTGCCCGACTTAATCATATTAGTAAGTCGAGCCTTGCCTTTTGTTTTCTGTTCCTGTTTGAGAACAGAGACTAAAAGAACGGCAATATTCTTTGCTGCCGCTCCGCTTAATTTTGCGGCTACTTCAAAGCCTTCAAGCGATAGCCTGACGACCTGTTCTGCCGCATCACCTCCGTTTGTCATTACGGTTCTGCTCCTTTCGTTCTTGTTTTTCTTCGTAAACTCTTACCGTTTCAAGGTTGGCTTCAATAACCTTTGACCTTTCGGCTATGTCATCACAAAGACCGACCTCTTTGCGGAGAGTCCACAGCTTGCTCGTGATTGCCGTAATCTGCTCTTTGACATTTGATAGCTCATCGTCACTCAAATTTCTTCTTAACTGTTTTCGCAGGTGCGTTCTATCGTCAGTCAAGGATTTGATTTGCGACAACACGGACTCTTTATATGAGAAAAGCTGCTCGTCGGTAGAAATGTTCTCCCGTCCAAGCAGCCTTGTCTCCTGAGTGATTTTGTCGAGCTTCAGCAAATCTTCTTTCAAAAGATAGTGAAGCCTTGCGGTATTCTGTTTTTTGTACTTCGGCAGATAACCCAGCTTATAGCAGTAATGCAGATACAGCCCATACAGTCCGCCGACCTTTTTGACTTTGTGTTCTCTTGTGGGCATTCGGTACTGCCTGACTCTTACCGTTTCCTTTGCAAAAGGAACGATAAGAACCTTTTGATTTTCCGTCAGCCTACGCTTGATTGCGTCCTCGGTATAATTCTCTCCGAGTGATTTAAGTCGTATCGGCTTCTTGTATCCTTTCGGGACAATCGTCCAATACTTTCGACTGTCGCTGAGACAATGTTCATAGCCCATCTGAGTCAGGATATAATCAAAGGTCTTTAAGTTGGTGCTGTGTGCAATCGCTTCATCAATGGCGTCACGGGTCATTGAATATCGGCTTGGCATACCGGCTTGTTCCTGCTTGTAGTAATAAGAGGATTGCTTACTGCGGTTTGGGTTCGGATTGTAATACAGTCCGTACTTTTCACAAAGGCAGTCGGCAACCAAACGAAACTTGAACCACGCTTTTTCGTCGCCCCATAACCGCTTGCCGTCCACAAAGGAAACGGAGTTTATTACATAATGACAGTGCAGGTGTTTCGTGTTCAGATGAGTAGTAACCACCACCTGAAATCTTTTGCCCCACACTTCGTTTGCAAATTCCATTCCGATTTTCTGTGCAAGCTCCGGGGATATGTCCTGTTCCTTAAAGCTCAGGTATCCGTGATAGGCTTGAATGCCGTCGTCTTTGCCGTATGCTTTTTTTACAGATATAAACTGGTCTCTTGCGGTCGCAGGGTTGCAGTTGATACCCTCTACGAAAAACTCACGCTCGGTTTTTTCTTCGTCCTTTGCATAGCTGAGAACATCACGGAGAGCCTGATACTGTTCCTCGGTGTAAATGTCTGCCGCCGTCTTTTCGGGATTGGCGGCATAGTCGATTACCTGACCGAGCCTTGATGTGACCGACCACAATTTACTTACTGCCATTTCATATCGCTCTTATCGGGTCTTAAAAAAGTACGCTCCACATCAGCCTGAAACTTGTGCCAACGCTCGGCTTCCTTTTTGAGCTGCGGTGCGTCCACAAATCCGAGGGTGTTTGCTTTCGCCGCAAGCTGATTGATGTTGTTGCCGATAGCGGAAAGCTCACGCATAACATCGTAAAATCTTTCATCGGGCTTTTCTCTCGGCTCGTATCCTCTGAGAAGCAAACGGATAAGTCCGCCTTCGGAAAGACACGCCCGCTTTGCTTTTTTCTGCAAATCCTGAGCTTCTGCCTTGTTCATCAGAATGTGCTTTTCAATGTTTCTCTTGCTCATTTTTATCGCTGTCCTTTCTGTAAATATAGTGTCTGTCCCGGTTTATCTGAAACAGGCACATTGTTGTTACTCCGAAAAAGCCGCCGATGAGTAACCCGGCGGCGACCAATACTATCTCCCGCAAAGCTTATGCTCCTTTCTTGCTTGGGGTATTAGGGGCAACCCCTAACGAGTGTACCGTTTTGGACATTCCTGTCCATAAATGGTCTGCTCGCTAAGATTATGCAGACACTCAGGGTTGCCCCATAGATTGACTCTTATCTCTCCATATCCTTTGAGACAGGCTTATACGGCTTTGCTTCAATACCGTCCAAGGACTTATAAAATCTCTCCGGGTATTTGAACTTTTCCTCGTACTTACGAGCCAGTTCTTTCGGCATACTGAGGAACTTTTCCGACTCAATCGGTGCGTATGCAATGAAGAACTTGCCGGCAATAATGTCGAGCATTTCACGGTTGCTGTCGTCTTTCACATAACATTTTTCAATCTTCCAACCATCCTTGCCGCCGTGTTCATCAGCCATATACGCTTCCAGTCGCACACATTTATCCGAGCCGTCAAGGGAAGAAGCATAGATAGAATATCCTCCCATACCCTCAATGAAAGCCTTATTGTTACTGCTGACAACATAGGTTCTTTGTTCCTCTGTGTAAGGCTTGTCAAAGCTGTCATCCGTAAAAACAATATATCCGGTCGTGTGGTTTCTTTCTTTTTCTGCCTGCCGGAAATGAGCTTTCAACTGCGGATAACTCATCTCAACATTCTCAGGCTCGGAATAAACTGCCCTGTTCAACGGCAAGCCGTTCATCTTTCCTTCATCGTTGCAGATGATGGCAACTTCGTCCTCAAAGGGCATATATTCTTCAATATCTCCCTCCACAAGAGACTGCATTGCTTCAAGCGTATCCTCGATTTCAATGAGCTTCGGATACCTGCCCGGCTCAACAAGAATGACGGAAATCTTCTCAGGTGCTTCTACCTTTTCAAAGGTATCCTCGTTAATATTCAAGGCGAGGGAGCTTCCGTTTTCCCAACTCATATGAATCTGTCCGGCGTCGTCAACGAATTTAACCGTTCCTTTCAGACCGTAGGGCATTTGACTTTCGCCAGCCATTTCAGTGAGTACAATCTGCGTTCCCTCCGGGTACATTTCTCTGATTTCTTTTAGTTTCATCGTGCAAAACTCCTTTCGGTTTTATCTTTTATTCCCAAGCGTTTACAAAGAAAGTCGTTGACATCTTTCCCATATTGGGGAGGGTCGTCAACGACTTCATACTTATCTGAAAGAATCGTCTGCAACGCTTTGGTCGCTTTTCTTCCGGCAATATCATTGTCCAAATGAAGAACAATTCGCCTGATTGTTTTGTCCTTTTCAAGCAGCCTGCCGAGTGTAACAGGCACTTTCGAGTCCTCGATTTTCTGCTTTGGGGAATACACTCCCGCAAGAGAAACAAGGTTAAACTGTCGCCAGTCTTTGCCCTCCAGCTTCATCAAAGTTGCATAGGAAAGCAGGTCAATGGCACACTCAAAAAGATGAACCTCTCCGGTGTTCTCGGCAGTCAGGCGGAAAGAATATTGCTTTTTGCTTCCGGTGCAGTCGCCCATAATTCTTGATTGATTTGTTGCTCTGTATGCGGCGTATTTAGGTTCTTTGTTCTCGTCATAGCCGATAAAAACAGCATTATGATATGGGAGCGACTCGATGATTAGCTTCTGTTCCAAGCAGTAGTTGATAATTTCATAATCAATCCCACGCCCGAAAAGATAATCAAATACCACATCGGTAGTGGGGCTTTTTTCAGGCAGAAGCAAAGGCTGGTTCTCATAACTTTTGATGTTTTCACAAGTCGGAAAGCTGACTGAACCGTTTCCCATAATGGTCTGAACCGCCTCCACAAAATCCATTCCACGGACTTTGATAAGGTAATCGAGGGCAGATTTGCCCCCGATACCTCTCGACCACCACATCCATTTGCCGTTGGAAATCTTCAAGCTGTCGTGGGTTCTTGTGGTGTAGGTGTTACTTGAAAATTTAACAAGCTCGCCCGGTTCATACTCTCTAAGATAGGTTAATAAATCCATTCGTTTGGCTTCGGTTATGACTTCCGGTGCAATATACGGCATAATTATCACCGCCGTTCTACATCAGCAAATCGGCAACCGCTTTCTGTATCGGTTCGTTGATACTGAGCTTTGCAATGATAATGAGTATCTTATCAACAGGGCAGCCGATGTCATTCCAAACAGTCCAAGCACCTCCCGCAAGGTCGTCGTTTTCATACAAAGCAATGATTTCTTCCGGCGAAAACACCGTTTCAATGCTCTGTCGAACCAACTCTCCGTAGAAAGAAAGCTTTGCATTTCTAAGGGCAAATTCTGCTTCCTTTGCGGGCGGTTTGCTTCTTTTCAATTCGAGATATGCTTTATCAAGTCTTCTGACCACAACCATCATCATTGCGTCAAAAGGGTTAATGATTGCTTTTCTGCAAGGGCAGTTTTCTCTTTCCTTATCGGGTGTCATTTTATCGTTCATAGGTTTTCTCCTTTCGTGTGTTCGGCACTTCGCCCTCATCGGGTTCGCCGCCGACAATTTCGTTTTCTCGCTTATCCATATTGAGCAAGATATTCAGCTCGTCCAAGCGGGCAAGCTTTGTCTTTAGTTCTTCCTCTTGGATAAACGGTTTTTGGACTTCTTTCTTTGCGGTTTCCAACTGATTTGTGGTGTTCTCAAGGTCATTTTCCGCAAGCGACAAGCTCTCGGCAAATCTCTCAATGCCGTTATCAAGACGGATAATATTGCCGTGTGCGTCATCACCGAGAGGAACATTTCTGCTTGTCGCACCTTTCAGTCGAACCTCATAATTTCGCTCTGCGGTATTAAAAAGCAGTTCCGTTTCAAACCCTCGGTACTTGCCGAGAGGAATAGGGTCGGGGCTGTTCATCTGCTTGCAGGCTTCAATGATTGCTTTACCGGCGTCGGCTTTTTCGGAATAAAAAACACCCTTAACCTCCATACCGACAAATCGGTCGTCCGTTGGTTTCGGGTGCTGTTTCGCAGTTTCTACATCTTGCTTCAATCCTTCAATACGGTTTTCCAAAGCTGTAATTCGCTGCGGATAATATTTGATTATCTTATCTTCCAAAGCGTATTTTTCAGATAGAAAGTTGGATTTTAAGAGCTTCAGCTTTTGAACTTGAATGTCCAAATCCATCTTCTCCTTAATATACGGGTTGCCGGTGGCAAGCATTTTAATCTCTGCATAGGAAAGGGCGGTTTCATCAATATCCTCGGCAGAACGCACCGGGGATTTGCTCGTCATAATCTGACTGGCGAACTTTTGCTTTCCCTCTACAAGCTGATAGAGATATGCGTCAAAGGTCTGCTCCGTTACATAGCGGTAAATATCTACATCAGGATTTGAGTTACCCTGACGGATAATTCGACCGGAACGCTGCTCCAAGTCTGACGGTCTCCACGGGCAATCCACATCGTGAAGTGCGATAAGTCTGTCCTGAACATTCGTGCCGGCTCCCATCTTTTGCGTAGAGCCGAGAAGCACTCTGACCTCGCCTTTACGGGTCTTTTGGAACAGTTCTTTTTTCTTCACATCGGTATCTGCTTCGTGGATAAAGCGGACTTCGCTTTCGGGGACACCACGCTCTATGAGCTTCTTTCTGATGTCGTTATATACCGAGAATGTTCCGTCATTCTTTGGAGTTGAGAGGTCGCAGAACACAAGCTGTGCCGATTTTTTATCGGCTGTTTCCTCCCAAATACGGTAGATGTTATCGACGCAGGCGTTGATTTTACTGCCCTCAAAATCAGGCAGCATATCGTTAAGCATACGCTGGTCAAGTGCTAACTTCCTGCCGTCGTTTGTAATTTTAAGCATATTATCTACACTCGAATCTACACCGCCGCCACGGACTTTCTCGGCTCGTTCCGCAAGGGAAGCAACCATCTCTTTCTGCATTTCCGAAGGCTTGACCGCAACATTGTGGAAGTGTGCTTCCGGCACAGGCAGTTCCAGCATATCCGCCGTCTTGATGTCGGCGACCTCCTTAAACATCGCCATAAGCTCCGGTAGGTTGTAGAATTTCGCAAAGCGGGTTTTCGCTCTGTAACCCGTTCCCTCCGGGGTAAGCTCAACGGCTGTTACAGTCTCTCCAAAGGTACTTGCCCACGAGTCGAAGTGCTGCAAGTTGTTTTTGACAAGCGTGTTGTACTGCAAGTATCGCTGAATGGTATATAGCTCCACCATACTGTTTGAGATAGGAGTACCGGTTGCAAATACCGTTCCTCGACCGCCTGTAAGCTCGTCAAGGTATCGGCACTTCATAAACAGGTCGGAGGATTTCTGTGCTTCCGTTTGAGCGATACCGCCCACATTACGCATTTTGGTGTAAAGATAGAGGTTCTTGTAATAATGACTCTCGTCAATAAAAAGCCTGTCCACACCGAGTTCTTCAAAGGTAACAACATCGTCCTTTCGGCTTTGGTCGTTGAGCTTTTCCAGCTTTTGTTTCACGGACTTTTTAGACTTTTCAAGCTGTTTAATGGAGAAGTTTTCTCCACGGTTTCGCTTCAAATCCATAATACCGTCTGTCAGTTCTTCAAGCTGCTGCTCAAGAATTGCCCTCTGTCTTTCAATGGACATCGGGATTTTCTCAAACTGAGAATGACCGATGATTACGGCGTCATAATCTCCCGTGGCAATTCGACCGCAGAACTTTTTGCGGTTCTTTGTCTCAAAATCTCGCTTTGTCGCTACGAGAATATTCGCCGCCGGATAGAGTTGTAAGAACTCCGCCGCCCATTGCTCGGTTAAGTGATTTGGCACTACGAACAGCGACTTATTGCAAAGTCCCAGTCGTTTGGACTCCATAGCGGCGGCTACCATTTCAAAGGTCTTGCCCGCACCGACTGCGTGTGCTAACAGCGTATTACCGCCGTACAGAATGTGTGCAACCGCATTTTTCTGATGTTCACGGAGTTCGATTTCCGGGTTCATACCGTTGAAAACAATGTGGCTTCCGTCGTACTCACGGGGTCTTATACTGTTGAACTTTTCGTTATACATCTTCGTGAGTTTTTCTCGGCGGGCAGGGTCAGCCCATATCCAGTCCTGAAAGCCCTGCTTTATGAGTTCCTGCTTTGCCTGTGCGATTGCCGTCTCTTTTTTATTGAGAACGGCTTTCTTTCTGCCTTCCTCATCTTCGATATAGTCAAAGATTCGGACATCTTTCAGGTTCAGTGTTTCCTCAATTATCTTATATGCGTTGATGCGGGAAGTACCGTATGTGCTGTACGCTTTTACATTGGAACGGTCGTAGCTCTTTCCCTCAATGTTCCATTCGCCGGTAAACTGAGAGTAGTGAACCTTGATATTCCATTGTGCATAGCGTGGGGTGTCGAGAAACTCAAACATAAACTGTTGGAATATTTCGGGCGGTATCCAAGTCGCACCGAGCCTTACGGAAATCTCGCTTGCCGTCAAATCCTTTGGCTGCACCTTTTCAAGTGCCTGCACATTGACGGTGTAATCTTCGGGATACAGTGCCGCAGACCTTTTGGCTGTCGCCAGCTTCTCACGAACATTGCCCGACAGATATTCGTCTGCCATCAGATACTTCGGCTCATAGGAATTACCGTACTCATAAAGGGGATTTAAGAAGATTACACCCTTTAAGTCAGCGAATAATTCCTCCTCACTTTTGCCGGACAACTCCATCATATATTCCATATCAATGGCTGCTTTTTCGCCCATAGAGACAGCGAGAGCCTCGTCTGCGGTGTCAACCTCCGTTACCGGCTTGTGCGGTTTAATCGTCCTTTTGAAGAACATATCCGCCTTGCGTTCCAGTTCGCCATCTTCATTGATAACCTCAAGAGCGGAGAGCAGAGCATAGGAGCTGTCGTCGGAAAAGGCAGAAGTATTGGCACGGCTGTTAATCAGTCCGTACTTCTTTGTAAAGCTGTCATACAGTGTGTTCAGCTTATCCTGTGCCTGTTTGATTTCGCTGTCCGGGTAATCCTCGGTTTGCAGTTCAATCAAGTTACGGACGCAATCTCTTATCCCAATCATACCCTTAATGCGGTTCTCAGCGGTTGCAGATACCTCCACCGGGGACATACGGGAGTTCTCACGGAAATAGATTTTATCGTCTAAAACAGTGTAAGAGAAGTTCCTTACCATAGGGTCTGCCGGGATAGAATTATCTTCTTCCTCCAGTTCGTCGGCAACCTCGTATTCGGAGATTTCTCCGTGAATGTTTGAGACTGCTTCGTTCAAAAGCTCCGAAAGGTCGGCATTTTCAAACGGTTCACAGGTTGCTTCCGGTCCGAAGCGACCGCTTACCATTTTCATTTCGCCGAGTATCATTTCCGGGTGCTGAACAAAATATGAGTTCATCCTTATACCGTTTTCGTCGGTGTCAAGATGAACCCAATCCGGCTCAATATCTATGAGTCTGTCTCGCTTTTGCAGAAACAGAATATCGGATACGACCTCTGTCCCGGCATTACCTTTGAAGGTGTCGTTCGGAAGTCTGATTGCTCCGAGAAGCTCCGCCCTCTGTGCGATATATTTACGCACATTGGAGTTTTCCTTGTCCATAGTTCCTTTGCTTGTCACAAGAGCCATCACACCGCCGGGGCGTAACTTATCAAGCGATTTTGCAAAGAAATAATCGTGGATTAAGAAATTGTACTTGTCGTATCGTTTATCGGAGACTTTGAAATCTCCGAAAGGCACATTGCCGATAATGCCGTCAAAGAAGCTGTCGGGGACATTTACTTCCTCAAAGCCCTGTGCCGCAATGGAAGATTTCTGATAAAGCTGCTGAGCGATACCGGCTGAAATGGTATCAAGCTCAACACCGTAAACCTTTGCGTTTTCCATTGACTTGGGCAGCATACCGATGAAATTACCGATACCGCAGGACGGCTCAAGCAGGTTGCCCTCCTGAAATCCCATCTGTTCCAACACCTTGTAAATGGCGGTAGATACTTCGGGCGGAGTGTAAAATGCAGTCAGTGTGCTTTCTCTTGCCGACGCATATTCCTCCGGCGTCAGGATGTTTTTCAGCATTGCATACTCTGTATGCCAAGCTCCTGCTCGTTCGTCGAAGGCTTCGGGAATACCGCCCCAACCGACATATCTCGACAAGATTTTCTGCTCGTCAGGTGTTGCAAAACGGTTTTCGTTTTGACAATCTCTCAGGACTTTTATTGCTGCATAGTTTCGGTGGAAGCGTTCTTTCTTGTTCACTTCTTCAACCTGATTATTGGCAAGGTCAAAGTTGTGTCGTTCGGACATAGGAATATCCGGGTGGAGGTCAAAGCTCTTTACTTTTGACTTTTTCTTTTGCTCCCAAGCGGGGACAATCGGTTCAGGCTCTTTGTCGTAACCGTTGCCGATACGAACACCCTCGTTATACATTTCCTCATCGCTGTCAAAACCGTTTTGAGTAGCAACGATTTCTCTGTAATCCTCAATCGGTACATTCCCGATATTTGTTGCCACCATATCAGCTCTTTCAGTGTTTTCAATAAGAGCTTCCATTGTGGCAGAGGTACAGTCGGTCAAATCCGGTGTCCTGTGAAATTCTCGGTCTGCGTCCACAAACCATTCCGTACCTACATCGGCAAGCTCCTGATTTGCAATGCTACCGAGATAATCAAAGAAATCCTCTGCCGAGTCATACTCCCGTGCGACTTGCTGTATCTCGTCAAAAGAAAGAGTATTTGTAACATACTGACCTCCGGCATTGCTGTCGGGGTTATAGTACATCCAAGTTACACTTTCATTGTCCCGGTCAATAAAGAAGGCGTCGTCATAACCGGTTTTCGGACTGAAATCCGGTACGGTTTCAGTATCGTTTTGAGCTTTATTTTCGCCTGTAACGGTTTTTTCTTCCGCCGGTAATACACTGACCTTCAAGTGGTTGTTCATCGGATTTTCACGCACTTTGCGGTCAAATTCTTCCCTTGAAAGTTCCTTGTTGAATAAGGGCATATCGAAGTCATAGAGCATTACACGGTTTTCATCAAAGGACAAAATCTCATACTGAGAAGCCCCAATATACACGCTGTCGCCGAGATGATATTCATACTGCGCTTCCGGCTCGTCCTCTTTGTTTTCAGGTTCAGGCGGTGCGGTAGAAAGTATCTCACGGTTTTTTCTCTGCTCTGCAAGCTCGGCTCGCCGTTCTTCCTGCTTTTCAAGCCATTCAGGGTACTTTTCTTTTTCCTTTGGGTTTAGGTATCTGTCCATACGGATAAGGTCTCCGATACGCTTTTCCACCTGAGACCAAGAAAGAGTAATGTGCGGCTTGTCGCTTCCGATACCTTTTGAAATTGTGATACCTTTTCCGTCGTGCTGTTCGTCAATGCCTGCACCGATGATGACCGGATAAGAGCCGCCCCAACCGTATTCGTTTTTCAAGAAGTCGGCGTTCTCTTTTGCGGAAATGCTCTTTTCAAACTGCTCATAGATACGCATTTTACCCTCGGAAACTCCGCTTCCACGGGTCAATACAGCGTCTATGATTTCCTGAGAAAAAGTAAAGGCAGAGGTTTTTTGTTCCTCTGCCTGATTTCCCATAATGAGAGTCAACTGACCGTCCATAGACGGAATCGGTTTCATTGTATCGGTCAATTCTCCCAAAAGTCTCATTGCTTCAAAATGCTGTGCGATAACGCCCCAGTCGTAGAAACTCTGAGCGGTTCTGTTTTCGTATTCACCCTCCCACAAGTGGAGGACATTCTGAAATGTTTTGTATCCCACAAGCCTGCCGTCGTTTAAGGTAAGCCGGGTGTAGTCGTTATTGAAGATACCCTTGATATATTCGGTACGGGTCGCATTGTCCGTATTTCTCTCATAGAAGTCTTTGATTTCTTCCTTTGAAGCGGACAAATGCGGGGTAGTACCGAGTATCTCTCGGATAGTATCATCGCCACCGAAAAACGGCAGGCTCTTGTCCTCGTGGTTTCTGTCGTAATACTCTAAGCGAATATTACCTGATTCTTCACGATTTCCTGTGCCGAGTTCCTGATGTTGTTCATCAGGCGAACCCACTTCATCATATCTTCCGCTTTCATCTGCTCCGTCAGCCCGGCTTTCTGTGCCATCTGCTTCACGAGAGTTTCCTCCAGTTCGCTGGCTCTCTGCTGAACCTCCGCCAAGTGACTGTTCAGAATCCCTTTCGTCAGAAGATTGTAGTACAGGATTTTGTGATGTTCCTTCAGATAAGTTCTCCTCATCTGCGACCATCTGCCGAGAGTCACTTCCGTCTGCTCCGGCAGTTTCAGGTTCGGAAGATTGTAATCTCCCACCATCGTGTATGTGATTTCGCTCATCGCTTTGACTCCTTTCGTCTTTGATGTCTTTATTGTATTCGGATTGCTCCTGTTCATCAATTATGCGATTTTCCTTGCTGAGCGTGCTGATTGTTCTGCTGACAGGGAGCAACGCCATTTCTGCAATGTCGCTTGTAGCAATACCCACCGCATTGAGAACTTCCTGTGAATTAAAACTTGAAATACCGGCAAAGTCATCGGGAGAATAGACCTTGTCTGCGTTCAGTCCCAATCGTGCCATAACCATATATGATACGCTGTTTCTGACAAGCTCCAAATACAAGGCATTTGCTTCGTCGGCAGACAAATACTCAATATCGCTTCCTGCACCCAAACTCATAAAGTCGGAGATATAGTCTGCGATGTTATCCTCAACGGCATTGGCAATGCTCTCTTTGACGACATTTTCAATACTCGTTGTATCGTTTACCGCACCGAAAGTATTTTCAAGTGTTTCAATAACTTCTGCTTCATATTCGGGTCTCATCTCCCAAATCGGAACAGGGCGGGAATGTCGACTTTCGTGGGTGTCCGATATATCAAAGTAATGAATCAGCCTTTGACGGCTTCTGTCTGTGTCCTCAAATACGGCAATACCCTTTGCTCCTCGGTTTACCCAGCGACCGAAAGTACCGTTCCATCGTTCGATTTCAAGCACGGCTGTTGCGTCGGGTCTTTGGGCATAAATGAGAAGCTGTTCATCAAATCGGAGCCTGAAATTTCTGCCTGCTGTTTTCAGAAACGATTGCCAGTTTACCGGATTGTCTGTAACTGCAAAACAGGTTCTTTCATACAGCTCTGAAATCAGGTCAAATTTTCTTGCCACCTCGTCTGCACCTCCTTATCGTGTTTTTTCTTTGTCCTTTGCGGATTTCGTGTTTTCTTTTGCGGCTGGTTCTACGGTATGACCGTTTCTCTCGCAAAGCTCGGCAAATTCGCAGATATGGTAGAGATTTGTGCCGACCTCCAAATGGTAGTCGTCGATATATCTGCAAGTTCTCTCCATTGTTTTGCCGTCGCCGAGCTTGATTGAGATTTTTTCTCCGTCCGCAATGCGAAACTGCTCCTGATAGTGCGGGTTGATAAATCGGATACCTCGCTCAGCGTTTTTCAAGTGGGCATTTAGCCACTCTTTCTGATAGCAATAGCAGTACAGATTGTACTCGCCCCTGTTGGGGTTAAATCTCATAAGATAGCTGTACTTTCCCGTATCAAGACGGATGCCGTAGTGGTTGCAGTCATCATTAAAGGAGCTGTCGGGAGTGGAATAACAGTAAGAGGACATAGCCTTTCTGCCGGACAAAACATCGCCGTCACGCAATCCGTTTATGACTTCATCAAATTCAGCCTTAAATTCATCGGTTTTCAAGTCTTTTCTGAAATCGTTCCAAGTCGTCCAAAACTCGTTCCCGTTAGAACCGAAGTCGGCTCTCAAATATCCGATAAGACCGGTCTGCATAGAGAGCTGCTGACTTTGGCTGAAGGTGTATTTACGCTCTGCTTCGGTCAATACTCTGTAATCCATTTTCATCACCTCGCTTGTTCGTTTGTTTGTCTTTGCTTTGGAATAGGAAAACCATAAACTCCGGCAATGTCATCGCCGAGCCTTTTGGTAACTCGTGTGATGTCGGCTCTTGTGGCTTTTCCGTTATAGATTTTATCTTGCAGATTTTCAATCTGCGTATCGGTAACACCGTCTTTGAATACACGGTAAAGATAATGGTTTGTACCGTCGTGATGAACGGCGTCGGCACGAAGGTCGCCGTACTTATCCACATACCATTCGTTGTAATCGGTATCGGAATAAAGGCAGTCCTTAATGTTGCCGGAATCAATCATCTTGTAGCCCGACACTCTGCCGTTCCATCTGCCGAGGTCGCCGATAACAATAATCGGCTGTGAAAGCTGAATATTGAGATTTACTCGTTCATCATAAAGATTTTCGGCATTGGATTTTACCATAATGTCGTAAAGCTCATCATCGGAATATCCGGGATACAGTTCCTCCAAAGACTCTCGCCAATCATCAAGGTCAAGGCTAATGTCGCTCCAAATGATATGGCGGTCATTCTGTTCCTGCCTGCTCATCAGTGCCACCTCCCAAATAAGAGAACAGCTTATTGGCTTTGGTCTGCTTCTGAAACTCGATAATCAGACTCATATCCGGAATAGTGATACCCGGAATTTTCAAAATGCTCTCCATGTCGAGCTGCTGCAATTTCTTTTCGGTATTGCAGCCTGCGTCAAACAGTTTCGTCAGAAGCTTTGTCTTTTGCTGAAAAGTGAAATTTTCCTTCATTGCTTTGTCCTCCTTATCGTTCTTTGTCTTTATTTCGCTTCTTGTTTGAAAGCTCTTGTGCCTTTTCCTTTGCCCATTCAGGCAGACGCTCAGGCTTTATTTCGCCCATAACATCCATTCTTTCATATCGGGTTGATTTGCCGGTGTGAAGATTGGTACAAAACACGGCACTTCCACGGCTGTTTGCCGACGCACCGAAACCACCTGTAACATAGTAGAGCTGTCTGTCGGCTCTCTGAAATTCAGGCTTTAATACCTTGGGGTCAATGGCTATGATTTTGCCGTTGATGTCTTTGGAATAGTGGTCGGGGATACAGTCGGCTTCTGTTATGAGTGTGATTGGAATATCCAGTTTTTCGACCTGTTCCTTGAAAAGCTCCGCTTCATTTGCCACACGGCTTCCGAAAAGGTGTACGATTTCGATATAGTCATCGCTTACCATACATTCCGAACACAGTTCAAACAGGTCGTTTCGCTCTGCAAAGCCGCACATAAATTTATCGCCGTTTGTACTTTGCTCATTGGAAGCCAAGATAACTTCCTTTTCGCCCACATTGACCGAGCAAAGAACAGTGTATTCACCGATTTTTCTTTTTCCCTCGTTCATATCCACACCTCAGCTTACTTCAATCACAATTCTGATGTTTCCGCAGTCGCAGCCACTGCACTGCCTTGACAGTTCGGGAAATAGGGATTGCACTCTCTGTCTTGCTCTGCGGATAGTCTCAAAGCACGGCAAGCCGTAGCCTTTATAGTTGTTGACTATATCCTCAAGCGGTAAATCTCCGACTCTCATATAGCTGTATCGGTTGTAATAGCAAAGGATAAGCTGCATATCGTCATACCTCGTTTCGGGGCATTCTCTGAGTATTGCAAGCACCTTGCTGTCAACCGTCTTTTGCTTATTCATAATGCACCTCCGTAAAAGAACGGTGGGCGAAGTTTTCACTCCGCCCACACAAGCGTTCCTTATTTCTTTCTGTTCTTAATCTGCAAGAAGATAAAGCCGCCGATAATAAAGGCGACTAATACAACTGCTACGATTGTTTTAGCGTCCATTACTCATTGTCCTCCTTCTTCTTTTTTCTGTACGCAACAACGGCTGTGCCGACAATACCGAGGGCAGAAAGTCCCGCAAGTGCCGTCCACAAGCCCACATTGCTGTTATCTCCGGTCTTTGGTGTATCTCTCAGCTCATTGTGCATTTCCACAACGGTAGTAGAACCGACCTTTACGGTTGCAATCTTATCCGCAGGAAGCACATAGGAAGCAGAAACACTATCCTGAACCTCGGAAATGGTGTAATCGCCGATACGAAGTCCCTCGATAATGATTTCGCCGTTCTTATCGGTCGTGAAGCTTCGGTCGTAACCGTTTACTCCTGTAACTCTGAAAGTGAAGCCTTCAACCTTACCGTCAGAGGAAGTTTTAACGATTTTCAGGTTTCCTTTCATAGCTGTGTTAATAAAGCCGACGCCGGCTTTGTTTTCTACCTCGTAGGTGGTTTCATCTTTTTCAATGAAAACAGAGTACACACCCTTATCAAGCTCAAAGCCATCCGGTGCTTTGGTTTCTCTTACAAGGTATTTTCCGTAAAGAAGTTCCTTCATCTCGTAAATACCGGTAGAGGTTTCGGAGAGAGTTCCGATAAGCTCGTCGGCGTCATCCAGTTTACCGTCGCCGTTTACATCTTTGTAAACCTCAAAGGTCGCTCCTGTCAGCTTGTTGTCCGGGTAATCTTCATCGACCTTAGTCAACTTGATATTGCCGTGAACATACTCATTGACGATTTCGACCTCAATGACCTGAGCGACCTCGGAGATTTTAACTTCATAAGAAGTTTCATCAAGCACGAAGCCCTCCGGCTGCTCGATTTCTCTTACAAGCCAGTTGCCATACGGTACTTTCTCAAAAGAAAAGCTACCGTCTTTTTGGGAGGTAGCAGTCATCAAAGCATTTTCTTTTGTAAATTCGGTTTCATCAGCCTTAAACAGACCGATTACAGCACCTCCCAGTGCTTCGCCGTTTTCGGTAATCTTCTTACCGGAAACAGAACCGTAAATGAGCTTGTTTTCAATCGGCTTGCCGTCATTGACCGCAATCTCAACATTTGCGGTATCCTGACCGGCATAGCTGAAAGTGAACGGATACTTGGCGTCGGTAAGGATATAATGCTCATCGGTGGCAAGTTCCTTTACATAGTAGCTTCCGAAAGGAAGGTCGGTTTTGATAACAGCCTTGCCGTTCTCGGAAAGTGAGATAATCTCAATCAGTCCGTCTGCCGGAATAGAAGTACCGCTTGCAGAAACAAGTTCTTCTGCGGCGAAAAGTCCGAAGCTGATATTCTTCATTTCATCGCCGTTGCCGATATTGAAGATGTCGTTCTTTTCAATAGTCTTTTCAAGACTTACCGCTACTTTCTGCCTGTCGTTTACAAAGCTTGTGGCGGTTTCGGTTACAGACACTTCCTGACCGGCATAAGTCAGCTCAACATCGTGAGCTTCTTTGTTGATGACCATACCCTCCGGTGCAGTAATTTCAACCACCGTATATTTTCCGAGATAAAGCTCCTTACTCTTGGCAAGTCCGTTTTCATCTGTGGTAACAGTATCTACTACCTCGCCCTTTGCATAACGGAGTGTACCGTCGGGAGTGATAATATCTTCTGCTGCGCTAATCTCATAAACTGCACCTGCAAGACCTTTCACTTCATAGACAGGCTGATAAATCACATCGGCGTTTTCCACGCCGGAGATATTTACCCCTGAAAACACCTCGCCGGTCTTTTCAATGCTGACTGTACCTTTCTGTGCCATATTAGGCTTATCGACCTTAATCACGGTAATACCACCCTCATCGGAAGAATGTTCCTCTGCCACATCAAAGTACACCGGTGTGCTGTCAAGCACATATCCGTAAGGAGCCTGAACTTCTACAAGAGAATATCCCTTGCCGTATTCCAGTTTTTCCGGTGTCACAAGCTGTCCGTTTGCGTCGGTGTAGAAAGTATCAATCGTTGTCGGAGTAGGATAAGTGAAGGTCATTGTTACCTGATTGCCGTCAGGGTCAAAGATTTTGAAGCCTGCACCGGCATAAGGAATGTTTTTACCGCTTTCTGCGTCCACCTTGACAACCTTGATATAGCTTTCAAAGTTTGCGTTGTTGATAAGATAGCGGTAGGTCTGTCCGTCCTGAGCAATGAACACATCAAAGTTCTTCATCAGCTCACGACCTTCCCAACCGGAGGTCTGATGAACGGTATATACGCCGTAAGGCATATCCTTTGTCTGCCCGAAACCGTTTTCATCACAGACAATGACATCTCTTTCATCTTCTTCTGATGCGTCAAAACTGCCGGAAGATTTGAGATAGATTTCAAAGGTTGCTCCGTTTTCCGGTGTTTCAATCTGAGTTTCGCCGTCATCGGTGTGCTTGATAATGGCGATATTGCCTTTCATAACCTGTTCGGTAACATCATTTGCTGTCTGATTGTGTTCCACCGTATAAAGCTGCGGTTCAGCACCGACCTTGTGAACAGTCGTATCAAGCAGATAACCCTCGGACGGCGTGATTTCACGGATTGTCCAGTCATTATCACAGACATATTCCTTTGTGGTAAACTGCCCGTTCTTATCCGTCACATACTTGTCCACAAGGGTTTCGCCTTTATAGATACCGTAAACTGCTCCGGCAAGGGTAGCGTCGCCCTGCGGTGTGCCTTCCTCTCGGTCGCTCTTTGTTACGGTTACGCTGAACTTTTTGAGAATGTTCGTGAAGTTTCTTGTGGTTACTTCTTTCCAGTTAATCGGTGCGGTCTGATTTGCAGGCACAACATAACGGATTGCGGTATCCACTTCCTCAATGGTGTATGGGGTAGTGCCGCTGATAAGCACATCATCAAAAGAAGCAACACCGTTCTTATCTGTCACGGCATACTCATCGACAGCAATACCGGAAAGAGATGTGCCGTAAAGATGGAAGGTAACGCCCTCAACCAAGTTATCCTCAGAAGATTTGATGACCTGAAGATTACCTCTTTTGAGAACATTATTGAAATTGACCTTTGACACCTGACCGGCAACAACAGTTACTCTGTGAACCTCCTGCGGAACATATTTGTCGATAGACTGTTCTGTTACCGTGTAAACACCGGGCATAAGGTTATCCAGTTGGAATTTACCGCCGTTTGCGGTTGTTACAGTCTGATTGACACCGTTACCGCTTATGGTAAACTGAATGCCGTCAACCTTTCCGTCCTCACTTGTCTTTACAATCTGACAAGAGCCGTAGCTTACCTTCATTTTGACAAAGCCGCTGACAGGGTCACTGACCTCCTGAGCATAAGTGACCACATCCTGAATGCCGTTTCCGTTCTGATGGATACCGTCAGACCATACGACAACACCTCTGCGGACACCGTTCTTTTTTGCGGCTGTGATGGTAAATTCCTTGCTCGGAGCTTTCTCCATCGAAACAGTCAATTTGTTTCCGCTGACAGAGAAAGAAACCCCGTCAATGTTTGCCGAGAAGTTGTAATTGCCAAGCACACCGTTTGTATCGGTGAGAGTAGCAACATACTTGCTTCCGTTCCATTCAAGCTCGTTTACCTTTGCAGAACCGCTTGACCTTGTGCAGAAGCTCGGCACTTTGGTGTGATTCTGAACACTTGTTACCATACTGTTGTAGTACGACAAGATTTTACTGCGGAGTGGGTGTGCAGTGCTTACACATTCAAGCACGGCATTGTATCCGCTGGTAGAAACGTGATTAAAGCCTGCGTCTCTTTCTCCGACAATCGTTTCCCAAATCAAAATCTGAGTGGCATAAGCGTGTGCGATGCAGTTTGCGTCGCTTTCATTCTGCGACTTCCAGCTTGTCGAAATACCTCCACGGTAGCCGTACTGCAAGATACGACCGATAAGCAGGCGAATGTCATCGCCGGAAATCGTTCCGTTCGGGCTGATGTTATTAAAGAAGTTCTCGTCCTTTTCGGTGAGAGTATCTCCAGTCCGCTGACCTGTACCCGGTTCAATACAGTAGGCAATATTGCCCGAATACGAACCCATTGCACGAAGTCCTGTATATTTTGTGGACAAGCCTTTCCAACCGTTCATATAGTTGAGATTGCCGTGTCCCCATTCGCCGTTGTTATTGGTATCTCCGCTTCGGGGATAATCGACGAGGTACACATCGGCTTTTTCTCCTACGGCTGCAAAGGCTGTCGTTGCCCCAATGCCCGTAAAAGCAGTAAGGCTCATAACCGCCGCCAACATAAGCGAGACGGCTTTCTTGAATTTTGTTTTAACCATTGCGTTTTCCTCCTTGAAATGCAAAAACGCACCGATTTTACTCAGTGCGTCCGCTTAAAATTATTTTGTTTTAGCAGTAGCCGATATAGATGTTGTAATCCGTATCGGATAGCTTTTCTGTCCATATCCACACAGCGGTAAAACCCTCGCTGTTCTTGTATCGGTTCAGTCTGCTTTCAATATCAGACTTGATACCGCTTCGGTTAGGATTTGCGGATATGGGGTTGTCCCAACATTCTGTCGCCGTGATGTCAAGAGAAAGCCCTATGCTTACCGAATACTCTTTTGCGTAACTAACATAAGGGCTGACATCGAATGTCTGCTTGTGCGGCTCTGTCGGTTTCGGTTCTGCCGGCTTTTCAGTCGGTTTTTCAACCGGCTTTTGTTCGGCAGTTGTCTGTTCTTTTGGCTGTTCCGTTTGTTTTTCGGGTTCAGCCTGCGTGGTTGTCTGCTTCGGTGGCTCTGCCTTTGGCTTTTCGGTTGCAGGAGTATCAGCCGTTTTTTCTTCCGCCGGTTTTGTCTGAACAGTCGCAACCGTCTGCCTTTCAGCGGTTGATTGGCTTTCTTCTGCCGTAATCGGTGTTTCTTCCTGAACTGTCGTGCTTTCCGGTTCTTCTGCCGTTTCTTCCTGAGAATCTGTTTCGGTATTACCAGCCGGAAAAGAAGTCTCTGTTTTCGTAATCTCCTGTGCAGCTTCTTTGGCTGTGTTACCGTTACAACCTACGAGGAAAATCATCAGGCAGGCAAGAACACAAGGTATCAGCCTGTTTTTCATATCCATCGCTCCTTTCTGCCTTAATCGTAATCAAAACCGGTCAAAACATCAAAGGTGCGATTGGCTGAACTTTTTATCGTAGCAGACATTTTGCTTTTGCTCCAAATGTGCGAACCCTTTTATAGACAGCTATATGTTATTAGAGATAGATATACTCAAGGGAGATAGAGTATATTTTTCAGCAGGTTAATAGCCGGTATATATAGGGGTTAGAGTGTGAGAAAGGGGGAAGGCTATCGGCTGTCACGGTCGGCTCTGCTTCGCAGAAACTTGTTGTAATGCTCCAATGCCTTGCACACAAAATCCTCCGTTTGGCTTATGGGAATATTCTTCGGGATAAGCTGTCGAACCCTATCGCCCCTCAAAACAATTTTCTCCCTTTGGTTTGGTTTTTCCTCCGACATAATCGCTTGGATTGCTTCGGTTGTGAGCTTGCCCTCCTCAAAGAACTTTCGCATACGGATTGTTTGGTCGTGGGACGGGGTTGCGTCGTTCAGGTCGATTTCATCAACCACATCACGCTGACTGTCCTCATCGAGAAAAGACAATTCAACCGCCGGTCGCATTTTAATTCGCCCCTCATCAACATATTCCAAAAGTTCGGGAACAAGGTTTGTAAGGCGAATATATCTGCGAACTTGGGTTTGACTGTCACCCGACTGCTCTCCAATTAGTTGTGCTGTTTCTTTTCCGCTTGACTTCCAACCCACTGGGTCGGAAGTTAGGTCTGTTCTTTTGCCTTGTCTGCTCAATGCTTCCAAACGCATTTTGTAGGCATAGGCTTTTTCCGAGGGAAGTATCTGCGACCTTTGGTAGTTGCTCTCAACCATTAAAATCGTGGCTTCGTCTCGGTTCAGTTCAACGACCTCACAACGGAGAGTATCAAACCCGGCAAGCTCACAGGCTCGCTTTCGTCTGTGTCCCGATATGAGTTCGTATCTGCCGTCCTCTTTCTGCCTTACCGTCGCCGGAGTGATTACCCCTCGTTCCTTAATACTCTCAATGAGCTGTGCCATATCCTCGTCATCACGCACCTTAAAAGGGTGGTCGGGGAAATCGTCAATCTCAGTCAAGGGAATATCTCGGATTTTTGAAAGTTTTTCTTCATCTCTCTGTTCCTGCGTCGAGAATAAGTCATCGAGCTTCGTGAGAGTGAAGTCGCTCTTTCTTCCTGCCATCGGCTAACACCTCCTTTGTAAATTCGGTGTACGCTTTTGACACCGTGCTGCCCGGTTCGTAGGCAAAAATGCTCTTGCCTTTGGAAGAAGTCTCTGCGGCTTTTACGGCAATCGGGATATATGTTCGATACATCTTGATTTGACTACCGAAGTTCTCTCTCAGAGCTTCTACCGTGCTTTTGGCGAGGTTGGTACGGCTATCCACCAAAGTGAGAAGCATACCGTCAATCTTTAAGCCCGGATTGATACGCTTCTTAACTCGTGAAATGGTCTGAACAAGCTGCGTCATACCTTTTGCCGGTAAATACTGAGCCTGAACAGGAATTATTACGCTGTCTGCCGCAGATAGAGCATTGATTGTTACCATTCCGAGGGAAGGCATACAATCTATTAAGATATAGTCGTATTTCTCCTTCACTTCGCTGAGATAGTTTCTCAATGCCGTCTCTCTGCTCATTGCGTTGACAAGGTTAAACTCCATTGCTGAAAGCTCAAGGTTTGCCGGAATAAGGTCAACACCTTCGTCGTGGTGCAGAATACCGACCGTAGGGTCATTCATCGTTTCATTTATGACATCTGTGAGTTTCGTTGCAAGCGTGATACCCAAGTTGTCTGTATCCTGCCAACCGAGACAAGTGGTTAAGTCGCCCTGTGGGTCTGCGTCTATGAGCAGCACTTTCTTTCCCTGCATTGCAAGACCGACGCCGAGGTTTACCGTAGTGGTCGTCTTTCCAACTCCGCCTTTTTGATTGCATATCGCAATCGTTTTGCAGTTCGACACTTTGTGCGTCCTCCTTTCGTGAAATTCATAGCCATCGCAGTATGGCTATGTACTTGACCGGCTCATTTCCTAACCGGTCGGGCAATATTTGTTCTCAACACCCCTTGCCGAGCAATAAGCTCACGGGAAGTCACTAAGGAACAGACTGCTAATCTGTATCATAGGAATTTCACCTCTGCCGGGTACTCCGCCAGCTCCGTAGAGAAGTATCATTATCCTTCTGACTGTCATCGCCGTAACAGGGGCAACCTGTTACCTATACCGGGAGTTCTCGCTGTTCTGCAATGCAGAAGTCACGGCGTACCCGATAAGGTGGCTAAAATCATCAGAATTAAAGTCTTAGTGAATGGTTTATTCAGTTGTCAAAATACAAGTGAAAGGGCTGACCTTTTCGTGGCTCGGAATTAACCCCTTCACTTGTTTGAAATGGGAGAGCGTTTTTGGGGGGTGTTTTTTCAAAATTTCTTGAAAATTTTTTTGCTAACAAAAAAAGCCACCTACTTTCCTCTTAATTGAGGTCAATAGACGGCGGGTAGAAATATTCATAATTTTGGTGTATAATAGGAAATTAAGAGAAAGACAAATTTGAATTTTTTGTGGAGGTGTTTATATGATATTCCTAAAGGTATTGGCTGTAGTTCTGGGATTGGCATTCCTTCTGTTTGGATACTTCATTTACTTTAAAAAGAAATACAATCTTATCAACGGTTTTGAGGCGGATTTCAAAGCCGGTCGGAAGAAAGAAGAATACGCAAAGAAAGTGGGAATGATAGAGTTTGTTGTTGGTATAGTTCTGCTTATCACAGGTGTTGCACTTATTCTGTTTGCCTAATAAATTCCAGTTTGTCTAACTTACTCTAAATTAGCAAAGACCGCTTACAAAAGTGTAGGCGGTCTTTATTCGTGTTCAGATATATTTGATTTTGAACTTTCTTTTCTTGGCTGAAAGCACCTTGCAAAGAATATCATCTGCTGCGTCCGTGTATCTGCCTTGTGCTATCAGGCTGTTCTTCAAACGGATAAGTGATTGCAGCACTTCGCTGTATTCGTCCTTGGAAAGGTATAAATGATATTTTTGTTCTTTCAAAACAACCACCTCCTGTTACCGCAATTATATAATAAGAAATGGCATAGAAGTAGTGTGCGATTGTCGCTTGACCACCCCTAAATGAACGAATTAACAGGGTAACGAACGCCTTATTCATTAGCAGGAATTTTGCTCGAATTTTTCTGCCATTAGCAGAGAGGGCATTTTCATTAGCAAAATAGCGAAAATCCTGCTAATTTTTATTAGCAAGTCGTTCACCTGAAAGGCGGACGACATTCGTCCTAATTTCCATTAGCTGACGGAGATTTTGCTAATGAAAATCTGTGAATTTTACGATTTTTCACTTTTTCCGTAAAAATGAAAAAACGCCGGAAACCCTTGATTTTACTGGGTTTTCCGGCGGAGTTTTTGGCGTTCCCGAGGTGATTCGAACACCCGACCTACCGCTTAGGAGGCGGTCGCTCTATCCAGCTGAGCTACGGAAACATCTTTAAAATCTATTCAATTTTAGTCTTAAACTTACTCAATGTCAATCGCCTTTGCCCGAAAGGCGGTCGTTATAACATATTCTTAGGAGGCGGTCGCTCTATCCAGCTGAGCTACGGAAACACATTACAATCGTTATTATATCACAGTTTTGCAATTTTGTCAAATGTTTATTTGACAAAAAAAGTTGACTCGCCATAGCAACAAGTTCGGCTCAAAATATAAGAGCAAGGCAGAAACAGCAGGCGGCATTATACTCGTTTTGATCGTGCTGAAGATCTTTCTTGAGGAAGTTGGCATACTCAAATAGCATAAAAACAAGGGCGGAAGTTTTCAAACTATCCGCCCTCTTGTTATGTCTGTTAGTCCCGCCGACTATGATGTTTACGCTTTTGCGTGTACATCTCACGATCTGACGCTTTCATAAGATCGTCGATCTCTTTCAATGTTTTCGGCTTTCCCACCTTGTAGCCACAGCTTATCGACACATCATATGGCGACTTGCTTCTGCGATTGTACTCTGCAATGCTGCGGGATATCTTTTCGTAAAAGCTGTCTGCACCGTCTGTTTCAGCGATAACAGCCACAAATTCATCACCGCCGAAGCGTGAGCATATCCCACCTTCTGCAGTGCATTTTGTCATCAGCGACGCCACTGCCTTTATCGCCTTGTCACCCTCGTTGTGACCATAGAGGTCATTTATCTTTTTAAGGTTGTCCATGTCAATGGAGAATACCCATACGCCTACGCCCTGTTTCTCAGCCTTTGAAATAAGCTTTCTTACGTTCTTGTAAAAGCCCCTGCGATTATATATCCCCGTCATGGGGTCAAGCATATGTATCCGTGCAAGCTCTGCATTTGCCCTTTCAAGCCGCTGGCGGTTTTTAAAGCTCTCCATTATCTGATTGGTGTTGTTTATAAAACGCCTTGTGTTCTGGAAAAGAAAATATATAGGATTATATGAATTTGCCGCATATCCTATGACCTCGTCCTGAAAATGGAGCGGTGAGAACATTAAGCAGTTATGGCGTCCAAGGACTTGCTCCATATCAGGCAAAAGATCCTTGGTGTCAAATACTTCACCGGTCTTGTATTTGTTGTCAAAAGTCTGCATGAAAACTCTCATCTGCTTTGTAAAGCTGTTATTAAAGCGTTCTCTCTGCCTCGTGTTTGACAGAAAATCAGAGTTTGTGCATACCCAGCTATAATAATCTCCCGAACGTGCCATTACCTTTGCCATTTCTTCTACAGTGTGACATTCCACTGTTTTTGCAAGATAAGAGAACATATGCTGTTCGTGACCATCAGAATTGTTCATTCTGTGGTAAAGCTCAAGGATCTTGTCGCCTACTTCTCTCGGGTCTATTTTCTTACAGCCGCAAGACTGGGATATCCTCATGGTGTAGTTGACCTCTATTTTTTCAGGAAGAGGAATTCCGTTCATCATATGGTCTATGGCGTTTATTATCTTTTCGCCAAGCACATCATTGTCTACAGCCGCCGTTGTAAGACGAGGGCTGTTATACTGTTCAAGCTCGATGCCGTCAAAGCCCGTTACAATAACGTCTTCAGGCACTTTTATGCCGCGTTCTCTCAGTATGCTGCAAGCTGTTATCGCCATAGCGTCGTTTGCACATATTATCGCCTGCGGAAATTCTAAATCGCTTTCCAAAAATTTCTGCAATACTCCTTTTGTTGGCATATCCCAGAAGTCACCATAGCCAAGACGCTCAGGCTCAAATTCTATGCCGTTTTCTGCAAGCACCTTTTTGTATGCTTCTATACGCTCTTCTGAGAAAGCATTGCCCTTTACGCCAGCGATGAAATTAACTCTTCTGCAGCCGTGAAATTCGATCACATGGCGAACTATCTTTTCAAAAACGTCAGAGTAATTGAATGTCACACTGCAGCAATTATCCATTGTGCTGTCAACGCATATGACAGGAACACCGTGTTCATGGGCACGCTTGCTTATCTCGTTGGAAATGCTGTCTCTTTTTATTGCCTCGGGCATTATTATAAGTACGTCAAGAATGTCATAATTTATAAGGTCAAAAATGCTTGCTTCACCATGGTTGTAGGAGCTGTTGTTATAAAGGTCGCAAAAGGTGTTGAAAAGAAGCACCTTGTAGCCCTCTTTTACACCTTTTCGGCTTATGGAAGATACTATCTCTCTCACATAGTCAGATTGTACGCATGAAGTGCAGATACCTATTATTTTATATTTCGCTGTATCGCTTGTAAACATAGCTTGCTCCTTCGTCAGGGTCATGACGACCCACCACTATCTATATAAAATAATTGCTTTTTGCTTTGATATGTGACTGCTATTAGAAAATATTCACACACCGTTAATTTTACCATATCCGCATTCTAATGTCAATAGAAAACCCACAAAATTCACAAAAATCTTCTTTTTGAAAGCATTTATTCTGTTGCAAAAAATAACAGACTGACTTCCGGCGAAAAAAGCCGGAAGTCGGTCTTTGTTTATCGTAAAACATATCGAGCAAGGGGCGCCAGAGGCCGCCCCTACACAAAATAGCGTATTTTATGGGCTTTTTTATTCAGCTACCCACTGTTTTAAAGCCGCAGAAAGTCGTCTGTCGATATCCTTTCTTGTCTGCTCGCACTCCTTAGGATAGTCCTTTGCAGCCTTGAAAATAAATTTCATTACGAATTTAAGTCCCACAGGAAGTGCTTTTCTGAGCATTGTCTCAGGAAGCACAAAGTGCGTTCCATGCTCGTAAGTCAGGGCTTCGTAATCGCACTCGTGAGGGCGTTCTTTCAAGCGCTTATCCATGCGGCGGACGTATTTTCCTGCCTCCCAGAAGCTGTCGTCATCAGCACCCACCATTATAAGCTTGCCCTTGATGTTCTCAACCTTTATCATTTCTTCCTCTGTATGTTCTCTTGACTTTTCAGAGTCGATAAAAAGGTGCGTGCTTCGTGTTATATCTCCCGAGCCTTTGGTTTCTTCTTCTATTTTGTGATAGTATTCAGGGTGGGCATAAACGAACGGCATATAGGCAAGCGGCTTGCCCTGCCATGAAAGTGTGGAAGCGTCAGGGATAGGCCATTCCTTGCAGCCGTCTTTTTCGCCCTGCTCAAAGCCCTGCCATACAAAGTCGCTTGGCGTAAGACCGAAAGTGAGTGTTATGTCAGGGAAATATGAAGCTGCCACAATGGAATCCATTCCTGCCGTACTCATTCCCATTATGCCTATTTTCTTGTTTCCATGGCTTTTGAGCCACTTTATAGCGGTCTCTATCCTTTCAAGCGGGAAGTTCACATGGCCGTAGTTCTTCACGTCAGGTGACATACACATAACGTTCACGCCATTTTTGTGAAGCCATTTTGCTCCGCACTTTGCCATAAAGTCATTAGGATCGTCGCCGAACAGACCTATCATTGCGCAGTTTGCACCCTTTGGATTTTCATAATATGTACCATAAAAACCGTCTTTCTCATTGCTAAAAAATTGTTTCTTCATAATACCGACCTTTCTAAGTTGGTTTTCTTTATAAAGTTAGACCGAACTAACCATATCTCAAAAAACAAGGTAGATAACTTCACCCTAAGCTATATTATATCACATTTTTGCTTATTTGTCAGGTGTATTAACGAAAAAAGTCAGATGTATTGTAAATTTTTGATTTTCTTAGTGTTGCTTATATATTAATAAAATGGCGGAGAACGCATTTTATTTGCAGTTCTCCGCTATTTTTATGCCTTATTTTTTTCCGCATCTGCTGTTACAGTGTGAACAACAGCCGCAGCATTTACCTTTTTTCTTTTGCTTTGATATACTTATTGCCGCCGCCACTGCCCATAAAAGCAGAAGTATCACCACTATCCAGTCGGCTGTATTCATAATAACGCTCCTATCTGATATACCGCACAGCCGCAAAGCCATGCCACCATGCACTGCATTATCACAACGCCTACTGTCTGTATCCTTGAATCAAGTTCTCTCTTTATGGTCGCCACCGCCGCAACACATGGGGTGTAAAGCAGGGTGAATACGAGAAAGCTCAGTGCGGAAAGGGTGGAGAATGCTCCAGAAAGAGCAGTGCCAAGGTTTGCAGTGCTTGTGTTCATCAGTACCGCCATTGTGCTTACTACCGCCTCTTTCGCAGTGAAGCCCGATATAAGCGAGGTGGTCACTCTCCAATCTGCAAAGCCCAAAGGCTTGAATATTGGCGATATAGCCTGACCGATAAGAGCGAGCAGGCTGTCGGAGGAGTCTTTCACAACGTTGAGCTTTGCGTCAAAGGTCTCCAAAAACCATATTATGATAGTCGCAAAGAATATAACTGTGAAAGCTCTTTGTATAAAGTCCTTTGCCTTGTCCCAAAGAAGAAGTCCTACGCTTTTTGCCGAAGGAAGACGATAGTTTGGAAGCTCCATTACAAACGGCACAGGCTTGCCACGGAAAGCTGTATTTTTCAGTATCAGTGCAACTATTATCCCAAGCACTATGCCCGTTATGTATAAGCCTATCATCACAAGCGCCTGATATTTTTTGAAAAATGCTGCACAGAAAACTGCGTAAATAGGTATCTTTGCCGAACAGCTCATGTAAGGGGTAAGAAGTATGGTCATTTTTCTGTCACGGTCTGATACAAGCGTTCTCGTCGCCATTATGGCAGGCACTGAACAGCCGAAGCCTATGAGCATAGGCACAAAGCTTCGTCCCGAAAGACCGATCTTTCTAAGAAGCTTGTCCATTACGAATGCCACTCGTGCCATGTAGCCCGTGTCCTCCAGTATGGAAAGGAAAAAGAACAGCGTCACTATTATAGGCAAAAAGCTTAGAACGCTTCCAACGCCTGCAAAAACTCCGTCTATTATAAGGCTGTGCACAACAGGGTTTATGCCGTAGGCTGTAAGCCCTTTGTCTGCTAGGTCGGTGAGCTTGTCTATACCAAGGGAAAGCCAATCGGAAAGGGTCGAGCCGATAACATTGAATGTGAGGAAAAATACAAGAAACATTATCCCGAAAAATACAGGCAGTGCAGTGTATTTTCCCGTTAGTATGCGGTCTATTTTTACGCTCCGCTTGTGTTCTCGGCTCTCGTGGCATTTCACAACGCTTATGGCAACGACTTTCTCGATAAAGTCGTATCGCATATCTGCAAGCGCCGCATTTCTGTCAAGCTTTGATTCGTCCTCCATTTCCACTATGCAGTGTTCGAGAAGCTCCAGCTCGTTTTGATTAAGCTCAAGCTGATCCTCGATATTCTTATCACCCTCAATAAGCTTTGAAGCACAAAATCTCGGCGGTATGCCCACTCGATTAGCGTGATCCATGATGAGATGAACAACTGCGTGTATACATCTGTGAACAGGGGAGTCGTCAGCACAAAAGTCTGTGACAACAGGCTTTGTCTTGTTTCGGGCAGTTTCTACAGCCTTATCGATAAGGTCTGAGATACCCTCGCCCTTTGCCGCACTTACCGGTATAACAGGTATGCCAAGTGCGTCGCTCATCATTTTTACGTCTATCGTTCCACCGTTGGCTCTTACCTCGTCCATCATGTTTAAGGCAAGCACCATTGGCACACGCAGTTCAAGAAGCTGTAAAGTGAGATACAGATTTCGTTCTATATTGGTGGCGTCAACAATGTTTATAATGCCGTCAGGCTTTTCATTTATTATGTAGTCACGGGTGACGATCTCTTCCTGCGTGTAAGGGCGCAGTGAGTATATTCCCGGCAGATCCACCACAGTGCAGTTTTTCTGCCCCTTTATGTCACCGACCTTCTGCTCGACTGTTACACCGGGAAAGTTTCCAACGTGCTGATTAGACCCTGTAAGGGCGTTAAAAAGCGTGGTCTTTCCACAGTTCTGATTTCCTGCAAGGGCAAATCTCATATATGGTCATTCTCCTCTGTTTTTTCTATCTCTATGTTTTTTGCGTCCTCTATCCTGAGCGTCAGCTCGTAGCCTCTCAGCACGATATCAAGAGGGTCGCCCATTGGCGCACGCTTTAGCATTTTCACCTTTGTTTTGGGTATAAGTCCCATGTCGAGAAAACGCAGCCTAAGCGCACCCTCGCCGCCTACCGCTTTTATTACGGCAGACTCACCCGTTTTAAGCTTATCAAGAGTCATTGTCTTTTCCTCCATAGCTATATTTTATTCTTATGTTTCATCTAAAAGAACTTCACAAAATAAGTTTACCATGGCTAACTCTACTTGTCAATAGTATATGTCATATATTTTATTCGATTGTTATCTAAAAATTTTATTCAAATAGATAACTTCCAATTGACAACGCCAACAAATCGTGCTATCATAAAGTAAGACAAAGTACACTTTTACATTACGGGGGTGTTTTATGGATACCCGTGTGGCAATACTTGCAATAATCGCACACGATAACGGTTCTGCGCAGGAGATAAACGCAATTCTTCATGAGCATGCCGAGTATATAATAGGACGAATGGGTCTGCCATACCGAGAGCGTGGCATGAACATAATAAGCGTGGCAGTTGACGCTCCGCAGGACGTTATAAATTCACTTGCAGGCAAGATAGGCAGGCTTGAGGGAGTGACCGCCAAGACCCTTTATTCGCCACAGTAAAAATCTAATAAATATTTGTGACCCTGACGCCGAAAACGAGTTTTCTCCTTTAAGGCGAAAGAATACACATCAAGCAGAAAACTGCACTATCGTGTGGTCTTGTTTTGCTATAGAAAAGCTGTATCCATAGGGGTATGGCTTATTTTTTTGAGAGGAGCTTTTGCAATGGGACTTAATGACGCACCAAGCGGAGAACGTATACATATAGGATTTTTCGGCAGACGAAACGCAGGAAAATCAAGCGTTGTGAATGCAGTAACAAATCAGGATCTTGCAGTGGTATCCGATACGAAAGGCACTACCACCGACCCTGTTACAAAGGCAATGGAGCTTTTGCCCCTTGGCCCTGTTGTGATAATAGATACCCCAGGCTTTGACGACGAGGGCAAGCTTGGAGAGCTTCGTGTTAAGAAAACTAAGCAGATACTAAACAGAACAGATTGCGCAGTTCTTGTTACCGATTGCACCTTGCCCCTTGGCGACTGCGAAAAACAGCTTATCTCAATATTTAAAGAGAAAAACATACCTTTTATCATAGCCAAAAACAAAGCCGACCTGCTCACTGATATCCCAAAAGAGGAGGGCGCAGTGTACGTCAGCGCAAAAGAGAAAACAGGCATAGAGGAGCTTAAAAACGCCGTTGCAAAGCTCACTGAAACAGACACCATGACAATGAAGCTTGTGGGCGACCTTATAAAGCCTGACGATATGGTGGTGCTTGTCACCCCTATCGACAGTGCCGCACCAAAGGGTAGGCTTATCCTGCCACAACAGCAGGCCATAAGAGATGTTCTTGAAGCAAACGCCTGTGCAGTGGTGGTAAGAGAAACTGAGCTTTCAGGAGTGCTTGGCAGGATAGAGAAGCCTGCGCTTGTTATAACGGATAGTCAGGCTTTCGCAAGAGTTTCAAAGGATGCTCCCGAGGATATCCCTCTCACCTCGTTTTCTATCCTTATGGCTAGATATAAGGGCTTTCTTGACGCCGCAGTAAAGGGCGTGAAAGCTATCGACGATCTTAAAGACGGTGACAAGGTGCTTATTTCAGAGGGCTGTACACATCACAGACAGTGCGGTGATATAGGCTCTGTGAAGCTTCCGAACTGGCTGAAAGAATATACAGGCAAGAATCTTGAGATAGTGCTGTCATCAGGTCACGGCTTTCCAGAGGAGCTTTCAGACTTTGCGCTTTGCATACACTGTGGCGGCTGTATGCTCGGCTCAAAAGAGCTTACCTACAGAATGAAATGTGCTTGTGACGCAGACGTGCCGTTCACAAATTATGGCATTGCAATTGCCTATATGAAGGGTATTCTCAAACGGAGCATCGAAGTGTTTCCACATCTTGTAAAGGAGCTTGAAGATCACAATGGCGGTCAGAGAACTTATTGATAAACTAAACTGCGAGAAAAAGCTTTCCCACGATGAATGGGTGAAGCTTATAAAAGAATATGACGAGAGCGACATAGCCTATGCCGCAGAGCTTGCAAGGGGCATTTCGCAGGGAATGTTCGGCAAGGATATCTACATAAGGGGCATAGTGGAGTTTTCAAACATCTGCAAAAACGATTGCCTTTACTGCGGAATAAGGCGCTCAAACGGCAACGTGAGCAGATACAGGCTTACCGCTGAGGAGATCTTGCAGTGCTGTGACGAGGGCTACGGCTATGGTTTTCGTACCTTTGTGCTTCAAAGCGGTGAGGACGCTTTCTATGACAGAGAAATGCTCTGTGGTATCGTCAGCGAGATAAAAAAGCGTCACCCTGACTGTGCGGTGACATTGTCCCTAGGTGAGAAAAGCCGTGATGACTATGAAGCCTTTTTCAATGCAGGTGCAGACCGGTATCTTCTCAGGCACGAAACTGCCGACGAGGAGCATTACAAAAAGCTCCACCCAGCCGAAATGTCTTGGAAAAACCGAATGGAGTGCCTTTCAGATCTTAAAGAGATAGGCTATCAGACAGGCTGTGGAATGATGATAGGCTCGCCTTATCAGACGGTGGAGTGCCTTGCTGAGGATATGGAGTTTATGTGCGATCTCAAGCCTGAAATGATAGGCATTGGACCTTTTCTCCCACATAAGGACACGCCTTTCAGAAGCTGTCCGCAAGGCTCATATGAGCTTACCCTCTTTCTGCTGAGCATTTGCAGGATAATGCTCCCCGACGTTCTTTTGCCTGCCACCACAGCCCTTGGTACTATAAACCCCAAAGGGAGAGAACAAGGGGTGCTGTCAGGTGCGAACGTCATAATGCCGAATCTGTCCCCTGTGGCAGTGAGAAAAAAATATATGCTCTATGACAACAAGATATGCACAGGTGACGAGTCTGCACAGTGCAGGGCTTGCCTTGAAAGACGAATGGAGTCCATAGGCTATAAAATAAAGATATCAAGAGGAGATCACAGATAATGATAAAGCTTGCTTTTTACGGAAAAGGCGGAATAGGAAAGTCAACGGCGGCATCAAACGTCAGTATTGCACTTGCACAAAAAGGGCTGAAAGTCATGCAGATAGGCTGTGACCCAAAGGCTGACTCCACCATATTTCTCCATGGTGGCGAGAAGATACCCACCGTTCTTGACCTTGTGCGAAAAGGCGAAAGCTTTGACCTTGAAGATATGGTAAGGGTAGGCTATAACGGTGTTGTGTGCGTTGAAGCAGGCGGTCCGGTCCCGGGGCTTGGCTGTGCAGGCAGAGGTATAATCGCCGCTTTGGAGGAGCTTGAAAAAAAAGGCGCATATGAAAAATATCAGCCTGACGTTGTTATCTATGACGTTCTCGGAGACGTGGTGTGCGGAGGTTTTTCAATGCCAATGCGAAAGGGTTATGCCGATAAGGTGTTTATCATCACATCAGGCGAGAGTATGTCTGTATATGCCGCCGCAAACATCGCAATGGCGGTGGAAAATTTCAAAAGCCGTGGATATGCTTCACTTGGCGGCTTTATCCTCAATAAACGCAACGTAAAAAACGAGGAGGAAAAAGCGGCAGAGCTTGCGGCTGATTTTCACAGCTCTGTGATAGCCGAGATAGACCGAAGCGACCTTGTGAGCGAAGCTGAGGATATGCGCAAAACTGTCATGGAAGCTTTTCCTGACAGCACTGCGGCAAAGCAGTATAAAGCCCTTGCGGATAAGATAGCCGAGCTGTGCGGTATTGGAGAAGAAAAATGATAAAAGAGAGCGGCATAAATATAACGAAGGCGGCTTTTCCTGCGCCTTTTGAAAGCGGTCTTGAATATAATCCCCCCACAAGGGGCGTGTGGAATATCGTCCATACCGGTATGCTTATCCCTGAGTCGCGGCAGATATTTGTCTGCGCACAGGGCTGCCTGAGGGGCGTTATCCTCACTGCGGCAGAGATGAATGCCATGGACAGAATGTCATGGGTGACTGTTTCTGAGCAGGATCTGTATGACGGCACAATGGAACAGGACATTATCGACGGAGTGAGGGATATAATAAACAGGCTTGAGGAAAAGCCAAAGTGCGTTTTGATTTTTTTAAGCTGCGTCCACCTTTTTGCAGGCTGTGACTTCAAAATGATAATAGACGAGCTTTCGGCATTGTTTCCGCAGGTGCATTTTATAGATTGCTACATGACGCCAACCATGAGAAAGTCTATCTCCCCCGACAGCCTTATGAGAAAACAGCTTTACGAGCCACTTGAAAAGTGCGAAAAGAAGCCTAAAACGGCGGCTATAATAGGCTGTGACAGAGCCACGGACGAAGCCTCCGAGCTTGTAAAAATAATAAACTCAGCAGGCTTTGAGCTTCTTGACATAACAAAGTGCAAGACCTATGAGGAGTATCTCTCCATGGCGGAAAGCTCTTTGAATATCACCTATATCCCCACGGCAAAGCCGTCAGGAGAGGAGCTTGAAAAGCGACTTGGCACAAAGCATTTGTATCTGCCCTTGTGCTATGGCTATGATGAGATAGAGAAAAATTACAGCAGGCTTTGCACCCAGCTTGGTGTGAAAATGCCTGACTTTTCTGCTGATAGAGAAGCCGCCGACAAGGCTCTTGCAAATGCCCTTGAGATAGTTGGAAATATGCCTATAGCCGTGGATTATACTGCTCTGCCAAGACCCCTTGGCTTTTGCAGACTTCTTGCAGAGAAAGGCTTCAATGTGAAGCGTTGCTACGCCGACAGCTTTTCAGAGGAGGAAAGGGCAGATTTTGAGTGGCTGAAAGCCAATTGCCACGACCTTGAAATTCTCCCTACTGTGAATGTGAAAATGGAGTTTTCACAGTGCGAAGAAAAATATCTTGCAGTAGGTCAGAAAGCAGCGTTTTTCTGCCAGACTGATAATTTCGTTGATATAGTCGCAGGGGGCGGGGGATACGGCTTTGAGGGCATAAAAAGGCTTGCAGAGCTTATGGCTGAGGGAGCAGTAAACAAAAAGGACAGACGTAAGGTGATACAACACAAGGGCTGGGGGTGTGAAAGCTGTCTATGAATGCAAAAGTGATATCCATATATGCGGCGGATACTTCGGGAGTATGCTCGGCGCTTTATGAGCTTGGTGGAATGACCGTCGTCCATGACGCTTCGGGCTGTAATTCCACCTACGCCACCCATGACGAGCCACGCTGGTATGACCGCAAAAGCATGATATATATTTCTGCACTAACAGAAGCGGAAGCCGTTATGGGCAATGACAGCAAGTTCATTCGTGATGTGGCGAAAGCGGCAGGTGAGCTTTCACCCAAATTCATAGCCATTTGTGGTTCGCCAATGCCTGCGATGACAGGCTTTGACTACAGTTCAGCCGCTGAGGAGATAGAGCGTGAAACGGGTCTGACCACATTTTTCGTTGATACCAACGGCACTCATTCCTATCTTCAAGGAGCAGAGGGGGCTTTTCTTAGTATCGCAAAGCTTTTCTGCAGTGAGGGAAAAGAAAAGCAGGCAAATTCAGTGAATATTATTGGTGCAACGCCTCTTGACTTTTCAGTGAATACAAGCGTAAGCTCCATAAAAAAGTGGCTTTTGGATAACAGCTTTTCAGTGCAAAGCTGTTTTGCTATGGACAGCAGTCTTGATGAGATTTCTACCGCACCACAGGCGGCTGTAAGCCTTGTTATATCCTCAGACGGGATAGCTGCGGCAAAGTATCTTTTTGATACCTATGGAGTGCCATATGTTGTGGGCGTGCCTGTGGGAAAAAGCTTTTCCAAAAAGCTTTCCGCTGACCTGAAAAGAGCAGCGTCAGAGGGCGTTTGTATAAATTCCTGCGGTGAAAAAGCTGTAGAGAATGCTCATATGATAGTTGCAGGGGAAAGCGTTTTTGCTTCTTCCCTTGGGGCTGAACTTGGCGCAAAAACTGTGGCGACAGTTGGCATAAGAAACAGCGAGGTGCTGTCAGGGACGGACATTTTCTGCGAGGAAGAAGCAGAGCTTGAAAAGCTTTTTTCACAGCATAAGACCGTCATAGCAGACCCGCTTTTCAGACCCATATGCAAAGAGGCAAGCTTTGTTTCACTGCCGCACGTTGCTTTTTCGGGAAGATGTTTTCTTAAAGATATCCCCGATCTGATAGATAAAGATGTAAGCAAAATACTTAACCTATAAAAAGGAGGAACGTGCTTTTGCACGGATACTTTTATGATAAAAATAGCCGTTTACGGAAAGGGCGGAATAGGAAAATCCACAGTTACGGGAAACCTTGCCGCCGCATTTGCAAGTCTTGGGAAAAGAGTTATACAAATAGGCTGTGACCCAAAGGCTGACTCTACCATAAATCTTCTTGGGGGCGAGCCTGTTATGCCTGTGATGAATTATCTCAGAGAGCATGATGACGAGCCTGAGAGCATAGAAGAGATATCAAAAGAGGGCTATGGCGGAGTGCTTTGTATAGAAACAGGCGGTCCTACCCCCGGACTTGGCTGTGCAGGCAGAGGTATAATCACCACGTTCAGCCTGCTTGAAGACTTAAAGCTTTTTGAAAAATATAAGCCTGACGTTGTGCTTTATGACGTTCTCGGAGACGTTGTGTGCGGAGGTTTCGCCGCACCTATCAGAGAGGGCTACGCTTCAAAGGTGCTTATCGTCACCTCAGGCGAGAAAATGGCATTGTATGCCGCAAATAATATAAACAGTGCGGTGAAAAACTTTGCCGACAGAAGCTATGCAAAAGTCCGTGGTATCGTCATGAACAGGCGAAACGTTGAGGGCGAGGAAGAAAAGGTCAGAGCCTTTGCAGAAAGCGCAGGACTTGATATCGTTGCGGATATTCCAAGAAGCGACGATATCATCAGATGTGAGGATAAGGGCATGACCGTTATAGAGGGCGAGCCTGACTGTCAGGCGGCAAAATGCTTTTTGAAGCTTGCCCGGACTCTTATTCAGGAGGACAACGATGACTAAAGCGTTTTGCATAACAGCGGCGGAGCTTGCCCAAAAGGGAAAGGATAATATCCCTGACGAGCTTCTTTCGGCAAAGCACCTTATCTACAGCTCCCCCGCAACATTGGCGTTCAATTCACCGGGAGCGCAGGGCTTTGGTGTAAAAAGAGCAGGACTTGCAGTGCCAAATTCGGTTATGCTTCTTGTGGCTCCTGCCTGCTGTGGACGAAACACCACTATGCTCAGTGCGGAAAGCGGCTACGGCGACAGATTTTTCTACCTGCTTCTTGACGATACCGATATCGTCACAGGCAGACACCTTACAAAGATACCGAAAGCCGTGGAGGAGGTACGTCAAAGCCTTGATTACACTCCCTCAGCGGTGATGATATGTATAACCTGCGTTGACGCTCTCCTCGGTACTGATATGGACAGAGTGTGCAGAAAATCCAGCGACCGAGCAGGCGTGCCTGTTGTGCCATGCTATATGTATGCCCTTACAAGGGAAAAGCGTCTGCCCCCTATGGCTTCAGTGCGAAAATCGGTGTATTCCCTTTTGAAATCTCGCAAGAGAAAGTCTGACGAGGTGAATATCCTCGGTTATTTCTCACCCTTGCAGGAGGATTGCGAGCTTTACAGTCTGCTGAAAAGTGCAGGCGTAAAGACCATAAGGGAGCTTTCAAGGTGCGATACCTTCGAGGAATATGAAAAAATGTCACAAGCGAATTTTTCCCTTGTACTCAATGCGGAAGCAAGATATGCCGCCCAGCAAATGGAGCAGGAGCTTAACATACCTTTTATAGAGCTTGCGAGAGTTTTTCAGGCTGACAAGATATCTACGCAGTATCGTCTGCTGGGTCAGGCGATAGGAGCGGAGCTTTGCGATAAAGAGTATTATGAGCAGACCATGGCTCTTATAGATGATTTCAGAGAAAAGCATAAAGGGCTGTGCTTTGCAGTGGGCGAGTTTTCAAACTGCGACCCTATAGAAATGGCATTGGCTCTTATAAGATACGGCTTCAAGGTGGCGGAGATATTCGGAACTGTGGGAGAGCGAAATTTCGGCTTTGTGAAAAAGATAGCACAGCTCTCACCTGAAACAAAAATATATTCAAACCTCTCCCCTACAATGCTCTTTTATGAGCCTGACGAGAGGGTGAACGTTTATATCGGCAAGGACTGTGCCTATTATCACCCTGACATAGCAGGAGCGGACTTTAATGACGAGATACAGCCTTTTGGCTATGCAGGAGTGAAAAAGCTGTTTTGCGACCTTGAAAAGGCACTTGACAGGAAAGGAGCGGAGGATAAATGAAAAATCTTTTGAAGCTTTTGTCACCCTTTGCCCCTGACCAATCAGGTGCGTCGGCAGTGCTTTACGAGCTTGGAGGACTAATGGTAATATGCGACGCAGGCGGCTGTGCAGGCAACGTCTGTGGCTTTGACGAGCCAAGGTGGTTTACCAAAAAGAGCGCAGTTTTCAGCGCGGGGCTTCGTGATATGGACGCAATTTTAGGACGTGACGACAGGCTCATCGAAAAGCTCTCCAAAGCCTGTGAGCAGATAAGACCAGCCTTTACCGCCATAATAGGCACACCTGTGCCTGCTGTCATCGCAACAGATATGAGAGCGTTGAAACGAATGGCGGAAAAGAAAACCGGTCTGCCTTGCATAACAGCCGAGTGTACAGGCACGAACTATTACGACAGTGGCTCAGAGCCGGTGTGGATAGAGCTTTTCAAGACCTTTGCCACTGAGAGCAAGCCTGTTCAGAAAGGCAGGCTTGGCATTATAGGTGCAACGCCTTTGGAGCTTAGTATCATAAGCCCCGAGAAGATAGTGGCGGAATATAAGGCAAAGGGTTGGGAGAATGTTATATGCTATGGCATGGGAAGCACCCTTGATGATGTGAAAAATGCGGCTGCGGCAGAGATGAACATAGTCTGTTCAGCGGCGGCAATAAAGGCGGCGGAGTATCTCAAAGAAAAGTTCGGCACGCCTTATGAGATAGAATATCCACAAAGCTGTCTGCCTGAGGAGATAGTGCAAAAAGCTGATAACTTTGCGGATAAAAACGTCCTTGTGATACATAACCAAACAGCGGCTGACGCTGTAAGAAAGCTTATCACAGAAAAAAGCGGCAAGTGTCATTGCACATCGGCAACGTTTTTTATGCAGAAAAAGGAGCTTTTGCAGCAGAGTGATTTTTTCCTTGCAGACGAAAGCGACCTTTGCGACAATGTTGGTGATAACTATGACGTTGTTATCGCAGACAAGACCCTCAGACGTGTTATGAAAAATTTCAAGGGCGAGTTTGTAGATTTTCCACATTTTGGACTTTCGGGCAGACTTTTGCAGGGAGAGAGTGAAAAGATATGACAGAAGAAATTATAGAGCGTCTTGAAGAATATCTCGGCTCAGAGGAGTTTGAATATGAAGCCGAAAACTGCATGGAGGGGCTTGACGAAAGCGGCGAGGGCATAAACGCAGTTTTGCCTTTGCTTAGATTTCTCGAAAGACACCCCATGGCTGATATCAGCATGACAAGTGCCGTGGTGAGATATATGGAGCAGTTTTACGGCAGAGGTTACGAGAACATTCTCATGGACTCCGTTCGTCGCAGACCTACAGTGCATACTGTGAGAATGTTAGGCAGGCTCAGAAATGCCGCCATAGATGAGGGTCAGGACGGTGAGGAGTTTGAGGACGTGCTTATAGACGTTCTCAGCAGTGAAGCAGAGGACGAGATAAAGGACACCGTCAGGGAGCTTATCTGATGAAAACTGAGATGATTCGTGTTTATGGTATCGTTCAGGGCGTGGGCTTCCGACCTTTTGTTAGCCGTGAAGCGTCAGACCTTGGACTTTGCGGCACTGTGGCAAACAAAGGCTCTTATGTTGAGATACACGCACAGGGCAGTGAAAAGGCTGTGGAGGACTTGAAAAAAGCCCTTGAAAGCCGTCCCCCTGAGCGTTCGGTGATAATGGAGATAATTTCCGCCCATGCCGACGAACCGCCTTTTGACAGCTTTGAGATAATCGACAGCGAAAAGGAAAAAGGGGATATTTTCGTATCCCCTGACATTGCAGTGTGCGAAAAATGCAAGGAAGAGCTTTTCGACAAAACAAACAGAAGATACCACCACCCTTTTATAAACTGTACTCAGTGCGGTCCAAGGCTCACTATTATGGACTCTATGCCCTATGACAGAGAGCGTACAACAATGGCTGACTTTCCAATGTGCAAAGACTGCGAGGAGGAGTACACCGACCCTGCCACAAGGCGTTATGACGCCCAGCCTGTGTGCTGTAACAAATGCGGTCCGGAGGTCTATATCATAGGCAGTGAAAAGAAAGGCGCTGAGGCTATCACCGCCGCAAGAGAAGCCGTCATGGCAGGGAAGATAATCGCTGTCAAAGGCATAGGCGGTTTTCACCTTTGCTGTGACGCAAAAAACGAGAGCGCAGTGAAAAGGCTCAGAGAGCTTAAAAACCGCCCTGCAAAACCACTTGCCGTTATGCTGAAGGATATTTCTGCCGCAAGGCGTGAGTGCGATTTTGGCGAAGCGCAGGAAAAGCTTCTCACAGGCTGGCAAAAGCCTATCGTGCTTCTTGATAAAAAAACTAGCGGAAGCCTTTGCGAAAGCGTTGCACCCGATAATCCTACAGTGGGAGTAATGCTCCCCTATGCCCCTTTGCACCTGCTTCTTTTTGATTACGATGACGGCGTGGAAATGACCGACCGCCTTGTTATGACCAGCGGAAACGTCCGTGGCGCACCTATATGTCGAAGCGACGAGGACGCACTCAGCGAAATAGCGGGCTTCTGTGACCTGATATTATCCCACAACAGACGTATCTTGATACGCTCAGACGATACTGTCATGGATACATTTGAGGGCAAGCCTTACATAATAAGGCGTTCAAGAGGATATGCACCATTGCCTGTTATGACATCGTGCAGTGATAAAGGTCAGACCCTTGCCATAGGCGGTGAGCTTAAAAATACTTTCTGTATCAGAAAGGGAAGCCTTTACTATCTCTCTTCCTACGTTGGCGATATGGCTGATATCCGCACCGTAAAGGCGCTTGAGGAGTCAGTGAAGCGTATGTGCGAACTTCTGGAAGCAACACCGCAAAACGTAGTCTGCGATATGCACCCCAAATACAATACAGTTGCATTTGCCGAGGGGATTGACCTGCCTCTGAAAAAAATCCAGCACCACTATGCTCATATCCTATCCTGCATGGCAGAAAACGACTATAGCGAAAAGGTCATAGGTGTATCATATGACGGCACAGGCTTTGGCACAGACGGCACCATATGGGGAGGAGAGATACTTCTCTGCGACCGCACAGGCTTTGAACGCATGGGAAGCATAAAGCCCTTCATGCAGGTGGGCGGCGATCTTTCCTCTAAAGAGGGCTGGCGTATCGCCGCAATGATAGCAGGCTCAGCCTATGGGGAAAGGGGCGGAGAGATCTGTGAAAAGCTTGGCATTTGTACAGCGAAAGAGTACAAGCTTCTGTTCGTAATGGCAGAGAAAAAAGTAAACGCAGTAAGCTCCACAAGCGCAGGACGGCTTTTTGACGCCGCTTCTGCGGTGCTTGGCATAAGGCGTTCTTCTACCTTTGAGGGCGAAGCTTCCATGGCGTTGCAGTTTGCGGCAGAAAAATTCAGCAGTGAGCCGTTTGGCATTTACGAGCCTATGGAAAAGCTCACTGCCGAAAAAGAGGGCAGGATAATGCTCTGCACTCAGGCTCTTATCAAGCGTCTTTGCCAGGGTATGCAAAATGGCGAGGACAAAAACCGCCTTGCCTATGAGTTCCACTCACTTCTTGCGGACATGACCGCACAGGCGTGCAGGACCATAAGCGAGAGAACAGGCGTAAAGGTCTGTGCCTTGAGCGGGGGAGTTTTTCAGAACAAGCTTCTGCTTAAAATGGTGAAGTGCCGCCTTGAAAAAATGGGGCTTAGAGTGCTTATCCACAGCCTTGTGCCTGCCAATGACGGTGGTATAGCTTTGGGACAAGCGTTTTATCTGAATGAGGAATGAGGAGTGAGGAATGAGGAATTAAGGTATCGCCTGCGGCGATGATTTTCTTATTCTGTAGGGGCGACCTTTGGTCGCCTGAGACTGTTGAAAAATACCAAAATAACAGGCGAACGCTGTTCGCCCCTACATATAAACAGCGTATTTACGCCAATTGTAGGGGACGGCGCCCTCGACGTCCCGCTTTTGTCGAACTTTTTCAATAAGCTGGGGCGACCTTTGGTCGCCTGTGTATCTCATTTCTGATTTTGTGATATAGATTAAATTTTTTTGGAGGTATTGATATGTGTGTAGGTTTATCTGCAAAGGTAGTAAGTGTAAACGAGGGCACTGCTGTTATTGACGCAAGCGGTGCAAAAAGAGAGGTATCTGCTGACCTTATCGACGATCTCGAGGTGGGGGATTATGTCATGGTACACGCAGGGGTGGCTATCGCAAAGATAACCTCTGACGATAGCGAAGAAACTGACGAGATAATGGAGAGTATCCAATGAACACTATAGAAAATGCAAAGGAGATAATAAGCTCCTACAAACGTGATGACGGCAAAAAGCTTCGCATAATGGAGGTCTGCGGTACTCACACCCACGAGATCTTCAGGCTTGGCATAAGAAAGCTCCTTCCTGAGAGCGTTGAGCTTATCTCAGGCCCTGGCTGTCCTGTGTGCGTTACCCCCATTGGCTTTATCGACGAAGCTTGTATGCTCGCTCTTGAAAAAGGTGCGGTGATATGCACTTTCGGCGACCTTATAAGAGTACCCGGTACAGAAATGAGCCTTGCAGGAGCAAGGTCAAAGGGTGCTGTGATAAAGACGGTCTATTCGCCCCTTGACGCAGTTTCATATGCCGAAAGCCATAGAGATGAGCAGGTGGTGTTCCTGGCCGTTGGCTTTGAAACCACCACCCCATCAGCCTGCCTTGCAGTAGAAAAAGCGAAAAAGCTGGGGCTAGGAAACTTTTCTATTCTTGGTGCAAACAAGACCATGCCAAACGCTTATAAGGCTTTGGAGGGAAGCGCAGACGCATTTTTGTATCCCGGTCATGTCAACGCTATCACAGGCACAGCCGTGTGCGAGGAGCTTGTGAAAAAGGGTGTTTCAGGCGTTGTTACGGGCTTCACGGCGGCTGAACTTCTTACGGCTCTTGCTGTTACCATAGAGCTTTCTCAGCGTGGCGAGCCGTTTTTCAGAAACTGCTATCCGAGAGTGGTAAAACCTGAGGGCAACCCTGCCGCCATAAAGCTTATGGAAAAGGTCATGACCCCCTGCGACAGCGAGTGGCGTGGACTTGGTATCATCCCAATGTCAGGCATGATACTCCGTGACGAATATGCCGACTTTGACGCACGAAAAAAATTCGCCCTGCCGAAAATAACAGGCAAGCCAAACCCAGCCTGCCGCTGTGGAGATGTTTTGCAGGGCAAGTGCAAGCCCTCAAACTGTAAAGTTTTTGGCAAGGTCTGCACACCGCTACACCCTATAGGTGCGTGCATGGTGTCAAATGAGGGCGCTTGCTCGGCATATTATCAGTATGGCAATTTGTAAAATAAACTATCCGAAAAGAGGAATAATTATGACAGATAAATTTGTTACCCTTGCCCACGGCGCAGGAGGAAAGCAGACCTCCGAACTTATCGACCGTGTTTTTAAGGAGCATTTCGCTAACCCTGACCTGACCGCCGACGATGCCGCCGTGCTTTCCATGGAAAAGGGCAAGATAGCATTCACCACAGACGGCTTTATAGTTTCCCCATACGAATTCGCAGGAGGAAATATCGGCAAACTCAGCATTTGCGGCACTGTGAACGACCTTTCCTGCATGGGCGCAAAGCCTTTGTATCTCTCATGTGCTTTCGTTATTGAAGAGGGCTTTCCAATGGATAAGCTTGAGGAGATAGCCGCCGCCATGGCAAAGACCGCCAAGGAAGCAGGTGTCGAAATATGTGCAGGCGACACAAAGGTGGCAGGAAAAGGTCAGGTAGACGGCGTTTTTATCACCACCACGGGCATAGGCAGGATAATGGACAACGCCAACACCTCAGGCAAGCTTGCCAAAGCAGGCGATGCCGTTATAGTGTCAGGTGATATCGGCAGACACGGCTGTACCATACTTTTAGCTCGTGACGAGTTCGGCATAGAGGCAGACGTAACAAGCGATTGTGCACCCCTTTGGGCTAACGTAAAAGCAATGTTCGACGTTACAAACGATATCCACGTTATCCGTGACGCAACAAGAGGCGGTGTAGGCACTGTTCTTTACGAGATAGCAGGTCAAAGCGGTGTGGGAATAACCCTTGACGCTGAGAAAATACCGGTGGCAGACGAAGTGAAAGGCGTGTGCGGTATGCTGGGCTTAGAACCATTGTATCTCGCCTGCGAGGGCAGACTTGTTATATTCGCACCAAAGGACAAAGCGGAGGATATCGTTTCTGCCCTGAGAAAATGCAAAAACTCAGAGAACGCCGCAATCATAGGCGAGGTCACAGAGGATAACGCAGGCAGAGTTGTGATGAAAACCGAGATAGGCTCACAAACCCTTCTTCCACAGCCGGGCGGAGAGCTTCTCCCTAGAATTTGCTGATATCAAATAATGTATGGGAGCAGCGCAATTTCTGCTTGGAAGAAATACGACGTCCCGTTTAGCGTTTGCCTGTTTTCCATGAATTTCTGCACTGTTACATCGTAGGGGCGAACAGTGTTCGCCCGCCTGATTTTCTCGCAAACTTATGTTGAAAGCCGCATTTGGGAATATTGAGCCAAAAATTGCGTGGATATCATGAGTTTGTCAGGCAAACAAAACGGGCGAACACTGTTCGCCCCTACATATATGGAATATAAAAAAGCGGAACTGTTCAGCATGATTTGAACAGTTCCGTTTTTTATCTGTAAGACCCTATCGCCTCAATAGTCTTTGCAATGTCCTCGTCAGTGTGAGCATAGGAAACGAACATCGCCTCGAATTGCGACGGTGCAGTGTAAATGCCGCTTTGAAGCATATGGCGGTAGTATCTGCCGTAGCTTTCCGTGTCGCAAGCCCTTGCCTCATCATAGCTTTTCACTCTCTCGTCATTGAAAAATACCGTCATGAGCGAGCCACAGCGATTCACGTTCAGACCCTTTTCACGCAGAACCTTTTCTATCTCTGCCGACTTTCTGTCAAGCTCCTCATAGAAGTTTGGTATGCTTTCTATCTGCCTGATAGTTTCTATTCCTGCCGCCACTGCGCATGGGTTTCCCGACAGCGTGCCTGCCTGATAAACAGAGCCTAGGGGCGCAACGCACTGCATTATCTCAAGCTTTCCCCCATAGCAGGCAAGGGGCATTCCTCCCCCCACTATCTTGCCAAGGGTGGTCATGTCAGGGGTAACTCCGAAATATTTTGAAGCTCCCCCATCTGAAAGCCTGAATCCCGTTATAACTTCGTCAAATATAAGCACAGTGCCGTGCTTTTTCGTTATCTCCCTGAGAAATTCAAGAAAGCCCTTTTCAGGCGGAACAACGCCCATGTTTGCGGCGCATGGTTCAACGATAAGTGCGGCTATCTCGCTGCCGTATTCCTCAAAAAGCTTTTCCACAGAAGCAGTGTCATTGTATTTCGCAAGAAGCGTGTCCTTTGTGCAGCCCTCTGTCACTCCTGCACCCGATGGGATAGCCTGCGTCATAAGTCCAGAGCCTGCCTTTACAAGCAATCCGTCCGAGTGACCGTGATAACAGCCCTCGAATTTTATTATCTTGTCCCTGCCTGTGAAACCTCTTGCGGCTCTTATTGCGCTCATGACAGCTTCCGTGCCTGAGTTTACAAGCCTGAGCATTTCCATAGACGGAAAGTGCTTTTTTATAAGCTCAGCCAAGGTTATCTCGCCCTTGTGGCAAGCACCGAACGTAAGCCCCTTGTCGCAGGCGGCTTTAACAGCATTTATCACAGGCTCACAGCAGTGACCGAGAATGTTCGGCCCCCATGAGCATACATAGTCGATGAACTCGTTTCCGTCCTCGTCCCATATCCTTGACCCTTTCGCATGGTCGATAAAAAGCGGAACAGTGCCAACCGCCTTGCAGGCTCTGACAGGGCTGTTCACTCCACCGGGCATAAAACCGCAGGCAGTTTTGTAAAGCTGTTCAGACTTAGCAGTGTTCATTACTTGTCCTCCTTTATCCATTTTGCGGCGTCAAGAGCATGGTATGTTATGATAATGTCCGCACCTGCACGCTTTATAGCAGTGAGATTTTCAAGAACGATACGCTTCTCGTCTATCCAGCCAAGCTGTGCCGCCGCCTTTACCATAGAGAACTCACCGCTTACGTTGTATGCCGCAATCGGCAGATCATATCTGTCCCTGGCGGCTCTGAGGATATCAAGATAACAAAGCGCAGGCTTCACCATTACCATGTCAGCCCCCTCCTCGATATCGTCCTCTATCTCACGGAGAGCCTCACGTCCGTTGCAAGGATCCATCTGATATGACTTTCTGTCGCCAAAGCATGGCGCAGACTCAGCGGCGTCACGGAATGGAGAATAATATCCCGACGCAAATTTCGCACTGTATGACATTATAGGAATATCAGTAAGAGCATTCTCGTCAAGCGCTGCCCTTATTGCCGCAACTCTGCCGTCCATCATGTCGGAAGGTGCGATAATATCAGCGCCTGCCTTTGCAAGGCTCACCGCCATTTTGCACAGAAGCGGCAAAGTGCTGTCATTGAGTATCTTGTCGTCCTTTACAACTCCGCAGTGTCCATGGCTCGTATATTCGCAAAGACAAACGTCCGCAATAACGAGCATATCAGGATAGTGTTCCTTGATGTATCTTATTGCCTGCTGTGTAACGCCCTTGTCATTGTAAGCCTCCGTTGCAAGCTCGTCCTTTTTCTCCGGTATGCCGAAAATAAGCAAGCCCGATATTCCGCTGTCTGCTATCTGCGGCAATATCTGCTCCAGATTGTCGATAGAATACTGATAAACTGTTGGCATAGAGTCAACAGGCTTCATGATGTCATTACCCTCTGCCACAAAAATCGGGTAGATAAAGTCTGCCGCATTTAATCTTGTTTCGCAAACCATTCTTCTCATTGCTGGGTTTGCCCTTAATCTTCTGAATCTTCGCATTTTTATCTTCCTCTCACTTATCTGAAAGTATCTTTTGTATTATTCCCTCTGCCGTGCTTTCTGTTGGAAGCAGAGGGCCATTTATACCGTATTTTTTAAGCTCTGCCGCCGTCACTTCGCCTATGGAGATACACTTTGTATTCTCTGATAAGCTTCCTCCGCCACGGAAAAAGCTCCTCACTCCGCCTGCACTGGCAAACACAGCGTAGTCATCATCTATCTTCTCGCCTGTGCTGTAAACAGGCTCGTAAATATGCACATCATCAAAGTTCAGCCCTTTTTCAGCCAATGGCTTAACAAGCTCCGCTGACCCCTCCGAGGAGCGTACTATAAGAAGCTTGTCCTCACAAGTAAGAGTGTCTGAGAGCATATTTCCAAGAGCCACGCTGTTGAATTTTTCAGGCATTATGTCTGCATAAAGCCCAGCCTTTTCAAGCTTCGCCCCAGTGCCTTTGCCTATGACAGCTATCTTCACTCCGCTTAGCTTTCTTATGTCAATACGGCTTTCTCTAAGCCTTTTCAAAAATATCTCCGCACCATTTGGACTTGTAAGAGCAACATGGCTGTAAAAGCCCTCTGAAAGCCGTGAAAAAGCTTTTTCCGTGACCTCATCGTGCAGCTCCCTAAGCTCAAATCCGCCACAGCGGTGAGCATACGCCCCAAGTGCATTGAGCGACTTTATAAGCCGCCTTGAAAGCCCCTTTGTGGCAGTGACAGCCACAGAAACTCCATAAAGTGGCGGCAGATAGGTAGGCGAAAGATCAAGCCCGGCGGTTTCTCCAACTATTATCACAGCAGGCGCAGGCAGATCCTCTCTCTTTACCTTTTCAGCAATGTCGCCAAGACAGCCCTTTACAGCCCTCTGCTCAGGGGTAGCCCCCTTTGATATCACCGCCGCAGGAGTATTTTCGTCCATGCCGTTTTCAATGAGCCTGCCTGCTATCTCAGGGAGATTTCTAAGCCCCATAAGAAAAATAAGCGTTCCGCCGCATTTTGCATAGCTTTCAAAATGCTCAGGTAAAAGGTCGTCCGCAGTGTGACCTGTTATAACATGAAAGCTTCTTGAAAGCCCCCTGTGGCTCACCGGTATACCTGCAAGCTCAGGCACTGCCACCGAGGAAGTCACCCCCGGTATAAGGCTGTATGGTATGCCTGCGGCTTTGAGTGCAGTTATCTCCTCGCCCCCTCTGCCGAACACAAAAGGGTCTCCGCCTTTTAGCCTGAGAACAACACCGCCCTCTGCGGCTTTTTCTACAAGAAGTGCGTTTATCTCCTCCTGCGTGGAGCTGTGTCTGCCTGCACGCTTTCCAACACATATTCTCTCCGCACCGTCCTTGCAAAAGTCAAGCAAACGGCTGTCTATAAGGCTGTCATATATCACCACGTCACAGCTTTTCAGAGCCTCATAACCTCTCATTGTGATAATGTCATAATCTCCACAGCCTGCCCCTGCTATTATAACTCTGCCGCTCATAGCTTATCAGTCAGCTCCTTAACAAGTTCAAATCTTTTTTCTATCTCTTTTTCGCCCTGAGCAAAATGCCCCTTGCCGTCTGAAACAGTGAGAGATATCTTTTCCCCGTTTATCTCGCTGTATGCCCCCACAGGCACAGTGCAGTCCGCACCCAGAAGTCTTATCACCTCACGCTCGGTTTCAAATCTGAGCATAGTTTCCTTGTGTGATACCTGCGAAATTATCTCAGCCGCCTTGCTCTCCTTTGCACATTCCACTGCAATTATAGCCTGACAAGGTGCAGGCAAAAGCTCCCAAGATTCAAACTCTTTTACCTCGTATTCCGAAAGTGAAAGTCCCAAACGCTCCGTTCCTGCCGCACAAAGTATTATGCCGTCATAAAGCCCATCAGAAAGTTTTTTAAGGCGTGTACCAACATTGCCTCTTATATCAGCAAACTTTGCGTTAGGATAAAGCCTTGCAAAGCCCCCGCGTCTACGCTGACTTCCTGTGCCAACAGTGAAAACATCACAATCGTTAAATGCAACGCCTTTTTTGGTCACAAGCATATCACGATAGTTCCCACGAGGGCAAACTCCCGATATCTCCAGCCCCTCGCCCAGCGTAACAGGCAAGTCCTTTGCACTGTGTACTGCAAAGTCTATTTCTCCGCTTTGCAAAGCCTGTTCTATCTCTGTGACGAACACACCCTTGCCGCCTATCTTGTCAAGAGGTCTGTCAAGCTGTCTGTCGCCCTTTGTGGTGAAGGTGACTATCTCGGTATCACACTCAGGAAATGCCGCCTTTATCATGTCAAGTACCATATAAGTCTGCGCCATTGCAAGTGGACTTTTTCTTGTGCCTGCTCTCAGTTTCATTTTCGCTCCTTTATCATCTCTATAAGCTGTTCCTCTGTTGGAAGCACGTCACTTTCAAGGCATTTTTTCAGAACCTCTGCCATAGCCTTTTTTCTGGCCTGCTCCGTGGATATATTTTCAAGGGCATAGTCACGGACTTTTCCCATGACATTGCATATATCCCCAAGCCTGCCCTCTGTCTGCGATTGGATCGTCTTTCTCAGGTGAGAAGCAAGGGTAGGGCTTTTTCCGCCTGTTGAAATGCCAATGCATACGTCCCCCTCTGTAACAATGGCAGGGAAGAAGAACGTACAGCTCTCAGGGTCATCAACTGCGTTGCATGGAATGTGCCTTTGCCTGCAAAGCTGAGAAATGTGCCTGTTTACACCGCTGTCCCCTGTGGCAGTTATCACAAATGTACTGCCGTCTATGTCGCTGTCCTTAAAAGCACGCTCAAAAAGTGTTATCATGCCCCTGTCTGCAAGTTCTCTTATCTCACCGCAAGCTTTTAATGCCACCACCTTTATTATAGGCGAAAAGTCAAGAAGCTTTTCGAGCTTTCTCAAAGCTACCTGTCCGCCACCCACCACAAGGCATGGCATATTCTCAATATTCGCAAAAAAAGGAAAGTATGGCATTGTCATTCTCCGTATTCTTTTATTACTTCTATCACCTTGCCGAAAGTCTGTGAATCAAGCTCCGACTTTAGTCTGAAAAACAGCTCTTTCGCCGAAACCTCGCAAAGTCTTCTGTCAAGGCTCTCAAACTGCGGAAGAAAATCATGGAACATAAGCTGCTTTTCAAGCTCGTCAGTTTCCTCTTCTATGATAAGCTTTGACCTCTCCACGCTGTCAAGCTTTTTGAGATTGTTTTCTTTGGCAAGCTCCGTGAAAAAGTCCATGTCTATAAGCCTAGCTCCTGCAAGCTTTTCCACGGCAGGGTCAATATCTCTCGGCACTGCAAGGTCTATAAAAAGCTTGTTTTCATTATCACTGAGCATATCCGCCGTAACAGTGTAGTGGGGGCTTGAAGTCGCCGAAATTATGCAGTCACATTCGCCAATGCGCTCATATCTCTTTTCGTATGGTATAAGCTCAAGCTTTGGATCGTCTGAAATATATTCCAGTGCATTTCTGTGAGAACGTGCCGTTGCAAGCACGGTTACGTTCTTGTATGAAAGAAGATTTTTCAAGACCAGCGAACCTATCTCACCGCTCGCTCCAAGAAGCATCACCATGACATTATCTTTGTAATGTGCCGCTTCCTTAGCTGCAAGAGTAGCCGTGGAAACGGAAGTCTTTGAAAGCTCCGTCTCCGTCTTTATTTTCTTCGCACAAGCGATAGCCCCTTGAAATATCATGTTCACCTCAGAGGAAAGCCCAATGTGTTCCCTTGAAAGATCATATGCACGGCGAACCTGTCCAAGTATCTCGTCCTCACCTATGACCACCGACTCTATGCCGCATGATACGCTGTAAAGCCTTTTTACCGCCGTCTTGTCTGTGAATATCATGACCTTGCGTTTGAGCTTTGCGATCTCCACTCCGCTTTGTTCGCAAAGAAGCCTTATGCCCTCCTCAGGTGTTCCACAAAAGTAAAGCTCCGTTCTGTTGCAGGTGCAAATAAGCACAGGTGAAAGGTCCTTTACGTCAAAAAGCAGCTTTTCACACTGAGCGCTGTCAAATGTGAAAAGGCTGCGAAAGGCTTGTCCGCAAAGCTTGTGATTTACGCTTATGCAGGTGAAATTTTTCATTTTTCTGTGTTATCTCCTGACTTTTCGGGATAAAGTGCGTCATAGTCAAGCTTGGTGAATCTGTGATATGTTATGCCGCCCAGATCGTCCTGCAAACAGTATCTACAGCCGTCAGGCTTTCCGTCTGGAAAGTATGCAAGCAGGTCAAATTCATCGTCAGGTGCAGCAGTTATAACAGCGTTCTTATTGTACTTTCTGAATATCTCAGCCGCTCTTTCAAGAGAACACCCCTCTTTTACCGCTCCGATAAACTCCACAAGAAACGGGCTTGCCTCCACCTTTTCGTGGATAGCCCTCACGCTCTCCTCTGACACCGTAACAGCTATCCTGCCGTCCTGAGCAAGCGAAGCCTTGCATGAAAGTATCTCGCTTTTGTATTCGTCTATGGCTTTTATCATTTTCTCAGCCGTAAGCTCGCCCCCTGTTATGGCGTTGAGGGAGTCAAGAGGATAAAAAAGCGTCACCGCATTAGGGGTAAACCCAAGCTTTATCTGCGACTCTTTTATAGTATCAGTTATATTCTGTTCAAGCTTTATAAGCTCTGTCATGAAAATTCTCCTTTATACATAATTCCTATAGGCTTTGTATGCTTTTATAATATCACATATTTCTCATGTTGTCAACCTTGTTTCTTCGCCTATATATTTTTTCAGTGCATTGATATAAAATTCCGTCAGTGGATTAGAAAGTACCTTTTTGTGAGTAACTATGCCAATGCGCATTGATCCCTCCGCTTCAAGGGGAACAGCTACGATATCACTGCCGTTGAGCTTTTCGTCAATAACACCGCTGCAAATGGTGTAGCCGTTAAGACCAATAAGAAGATTGAAAAGGGTCGCACGGTCACGGACACGGATATTCTTTGGTCGCTTTATGGTGCTGAATATCTCCTCCGAGTAGTAGAAAGAGTTGTATTCCCCCTGCTCAAAGGACAAATAAGGGTAGGGGAGCAGGTCGTCAAGGGTCACAGACTTTTTCTGCGCAAGAGGATTTGCAGAGCCTACAAAAACGTGTGGCTTTGCAGAAAATAGCTCCGTGAATTTAAGCTCTTTGGACTTTATCTCCTTTGAAAGCACAGGCTCGTTGAAATCGTTGAGATAGAGTATGCCAAGCTCGCTTTTCATTCTCGCCACGTCCTCTATTATCTCGTGTGTCTGCGTTTCACGAATACTGAAATCATATTCATCTCCGCCAAACTGCTTTATAAGGTCAACAAAAGCGTTCACCGCAAAGGAGTAATGCTGAGTGGATATGCAAAACTGCCTTTTGCCGTGTTGCTTTCCGCAGTATTTTTCTTCAAGAAGGCTCGCCTGTTCAAGCACCTGCCTTGCATAGCCCAAAAAGACTTCACCCTCTTTTGATACCGTTATGCCCTTGTTTGTGCGTATGAATATAGTGATATTCATTTCCTTTTCAAGCTCACGGATAGCGTTAGTGAGACTAGGCTGAGAAATAAAAAGCGACTGCGCCGCCTCGCTGACAGTACCTTTCTCCGCCGTAGCCACCACATATTTAAGCTGCTGTAAGGTCATATCTCCACCCCTTTTCAGATATATCCTTATTATATAGCGTATTTATGAAATTTTCAAGTGGAAGAACGCTCCCAAACAATATAAAAGATCCGCACAGCGACACTCTCTTGTACGCAATGCGGATCAATTTTTTCTATCTCATCATCTCAATATCCTCATAAAGCCCCTCTATCTCATCTTTCAGCCGTCTTATCTCATGAAGACGATGTCGGTATTTTTCGCCGATCTCTCTCTGCTCCTCCATAGTCGGCAAAGGTATCTCACACTCCTTTAACCCCTTTGTGTGCAATACCCTTAGTACCTTTCCGCTGCGACAGCCGTCAAGCATAGCCTTTCCCTCTGCCGATGAAAGATAAGCCGCAATATAGTAAGGGTCAGCTTTCTCCTTGTCAAGTCCTATCCTTATAAGCGTTGGTGAAACAAGAAGCTTTCTGTCCCCCATATCGCCTACACATATCACCTTGAAATTCTTGTCCGTGGTAGAAAGTATCACATCTCCGTCCTTTATGGCATATTTCTCAAAACGCTTGCTGTCATAAACTATCTCAATGCAGTTTTCCTCAATAACGCCGTCGTCAATGTCCACAAGCCTTAGATATTCGCATGGCTTAGTAAACTCATTGTCCGAAATGTAGCTCTCCGCCATAAGTCCATGACTTATCTCCTTTATGATATCTCCGAAATTAACTGTATTTACATTCATTTTAGTCACCTCTCTTGATTTCCATACATCTCAGACAATGCCGAGATCTCTTCTTTTACAATATCCACAGCCCTCTTTGGCGAGGTCAGCTTCACAGCTTTTCTGTTAGCTATTGCCCAGCGTACAGCCGTCTGGATATTTGCCCTGAACGTCACGTCATAGATATCGTCATTACCTATGACCTTATTGCAGGTGAACTCATTTCCGAATGTATCAAGCACAAGACTTATGTCTTTCTTTTTTATGTTGATATGTACACGCTCCACAGTCCCGTCAAGCATATACCTGTTAAGATTTTTGTATTGCACAGGCTTTAGATCCCTCGGAACATTGCTAAGCGTCTTTACATCTCTCATAGAGCCGTCCTCTTCGCAGATACTCGCCTTTAGGATCTTGTCTATCCTGAAATGACGAAGATCATCGTAACGAACATCACTTGCAAGGAGATAGTAAAAGCCGTCTGCCATAACGATGCCATAAGGGCTGAGCATAACACGTTGAAGCTTTATACCGCTCTGTGGGTCGCTCTTAGTGAGAAGCTTGCCGTTCTTGTCATAATCGCTTATGGTAACATCAAGCTTCCTGTTGGTGTTCATAGCCTCTTTGATATTTTCTATCACCAAAAAAATGCTCTTGTTGCCATAGTGAAAGGTCTCTCTGAGATTGGCTTCCTTGCTCTTTGTGTTACCCGTAGATAAGATGTTTATCTTTTTTATCAGATCCCTCACATAGTCCGCAGGGAGCATTGGCGAGTATATGATGCTGTCTGCCAGAAACTCATATTCCTCAGCGGTGATGTCAGAGGCGTAGTAAATATCTGTGATGTATTTTTTATCGCTTTTATCATCATCATCGTTGTCATTGTCTGCGATGAAAACATTGCAGCTCTCATCGCCTATTATGCTCTTTAAATGCTGAGCCACCGTCTTGCGGTTAGGCTTTATGCCAAGCTTTTCCTCAAGATAACCGCAGATCTGCTGCTGAGTAAGGGGGTGCTTTTCGTCACTGTGTTCTTTGAGTATCTCAATGATCTTGTGCGAAAGCATATCTGTTTTTGTATATGACATTTTTGCCCTCCTGTTCTGTGATATCTTTCTTTCAATATATCACTTTTGCTTTATTTTGTCAATTGCGTGCCGCTAAGTTTTTGTATCATAAAAGGATACACCACCTGCTTTAGCACCCTAACAGGCAGCCTGTGCCCGAAATCCGCCGTCAGCATATTTTCCTCGCCGCCATTTCTGCGGTGTATATCTTGCTCTTATCCATTGTATCAAGTCCTTTCATTTTGTGTTGCTCTTATCATACCACCCACCATGGGTAAAATTTCGGATATTAAAAACTTCCGCTATGTCCACATTTTTGAACATTCCGGGTGCTATAATGCAGATACAGACGAAAAACAAGAATGAGAAAAGACCACGGAGGCGGATTTTTATGCGTTGTTACAGAGCAAGATGTATACTCGAAGAGTCTATTATCAGAAGAACAAGAGATAATGAAGAAGAGTACGATACATTCTTTGATGAGAAAAACCAGCTTATAAACGAGTTCAATGAAATGGCACGCACCATGTCCAACAGAAGCTGTGCCTTTATATCAAGCGCCGTAAAAGATCAGGCGATCATAGGGGTAATGATGACAGACATTGAAGCCGACGTGAAAGCCTATGTAAAGAACTTCTTTTCATTTATAAAGCTTGAGTGCGTGGATATAAGCTTCGAGGAAATAACAGTGGAAACGTTCAAAAGAATGATCCCCAACGGCTATCATGATAATTTCAAGTTCGATGAAGATCTGCTGAATGACTATGAACTGGACGACCTGTTCAGTAACTATAGAAGATCGTACATAAGCGAAAATATCACAAAGACCATTGATAAAAAAGACGCTCTCGCCGTAGCAAAAAAATATCTCTGCTCAGATACCTTTGAGCCTGAGCTTAAAAGAATATTCAGAAAGAACAGCGTCGGTGTAACAAAAGGCATACCGGTACATTATTTGGTCCAAAGCGATAATGCCCATAGGCTTGCCAATACCCTTGTAAGCTCCCTGTATTCAAATAACAGACTAGGCTGTGCAAGATATACCGTCCTCGACCTTTATAATTTATCAGCCCGAAGCTCAGATATCCGTGAACTGTTCCGTGTCTGCAGCGGCTCTACCATCATAATGAATTGTTGTGGTTTAAAGTGTACCAACAGCGATAATTGTACAGCCGATGAAACTATCCCCGATATCCTCTTTGACCTCATCAATGACTACAAAAACGAGATACAGTTTATTTTTACCTTTTCAAATGACGGACCTTCTCTCCCTGACGCTGTGGAAGAAAAGCTCGGCGCTATCACATTCGTGAAGCTTGCGGACGATACTGTAGAAAACGAAGATGCACATAAATATCTCAGAAAGCTTTGCAGAGAAGAGAATACCTCCTGCGATAAAGACCTCCTTTCCCTGTGCGCAAAGGATACGCCATATAGAGCAAGCGAGCTTATGGGTATGTACGATACTTGGTATTCAAATGTCCTGAAAACAAAAATCTATCCCCAGTATTCAAACTTCAAAAAGCTTTATGACAGGGAAGAAGCCAAGGAGATAAAAGGCTCTGCCTACAGCGAGCTTCAGGAGCTTATCGGACTTGATTCCGCCAAGAGCGTTATTGAAAAGGCGATAACATATTCAAAGGCACAGAAAATTTTTGCCGATAAGGGCATGAAAGAAAGCCGAACAGCCATGCATATGGTGTTCACAGGCAACCCCGGCACAGCAAAGACCACAGTTGCAAGGCTGTTTGCAAGAATACTCAAAGAAAACGGCGTGCTTTCCAAAGGCGACCTTATCGAGTGCGGACGTTCCGACCTTGTTGGAAAATATGTTGGCTGGACAGCCGTTCAGGTGAAGAATATGTTCAAGAAAGCTAAAGGCTCAGTGCTTTTTATCGACGAAGCCTATTCTCTCTGCGATGACCGCTCAGGCTCTTATGGCGATGAGGCTATAAACACTATCGTGCAGGAAATGGAGAACAACCGTGACGATATGGTAGTGATTTTCGCAGGCTATCCAAAGGAAATGAACGACTTCCTCGACCGCAACCCCGGTCTGAGGTCAAGGATAGCGTTCCATGTCAATTTTGAGGACTATACCGCCGAGGAGCTTCTTAGTATCGTCCATCTTATGGCTAAAAACAATGAACATAAGCTTGCCGACGACGTTGACGAAACGCTCCTGCCTTTTCTTGAAAGGGTCTGCAATAAGCCGAATTTCGGCAACGGCAGGTTTGCAAGAAATCTTATAGAGGGAGCACTGTTTGGTCAGGCACTCAGGCTCACAAGGCAGAATTTCAGTACCATGACAATGGACGATATCGTGACCCTAAAAGCCCGTGACTTTGACCTCACCGAGGACGATACCCTCGAAGAAGAGCCAAAGCATATAGGATTTAACAGATAAAGATATGAGTATAGACCAACAGACCGCTATATCCCCGACCTGAACACCGCCAAGTGCTTCAAACGGCATTATGATAACGAAAAGTTTCTTTCCAAAATAAGAAATAAGCTTGTCTATGAAATGTGGCTCTGCGGACATTTCCATTTAGATCGTACTGTGGGCAACGTGAGATTTCTCTATGACGATATCTATGAGATAAAATAAAGCGCAGGCACTATGGAGCATACGCTCTGTAGTGCCTGCTTCCGTCATTTTTGACCCTCACAAAATCAAGCTCATCAAGCCCGAACAGCCTTGTAAGCTCCGCCAACATCTCCTCACTGTTCAGCGCAGGATTAAGATATATCACAGCCTTGCCACCCTTTATCTCCACTCTGCCCCGAGGATAATAATTGTACTCTTTCCCATGTGTTACGTTTTTCGGCAGTCCCTCCCAAGTCAGCCTGTGATTGAAATTATCCCCCGACTTTGAGTTAAGTCCACTGCCGTCACCAATAACATTTCCCGATTTGTCGCACTCTAACTTCTTTGTATATAATTCACCCTCGATAAGCCAGAATATTCCCTTGTATATCATATTATTCACCTCAATATGATAATACCGCTTCCTATGTCCAAAATTGCACACATAGGTTGTGATATTATAATATCAGTGAAAGGGGCGATACCATGGTAACATCAAAATCAGTTGAAAAGAACAACAAAGAATGGTATAACAAAACCGTGCAGATATTTGAACGCTCGTACCGCACAGACGCAAGCTTTGTGATATCTCACATAAAGTCTGCTCAGAAAAAGTTCACCTGCCAAGGCTATCTTATCACAGCCACAAAAGGGAAACCCCTCAAAGTCTTTTCAGGCGAGAGTGAAGCCGTAGAAAAGCAGTTGCAAAACAGCAAGATACCATATTCACAGCTTATCACAGTGCAAAATAACAGGTCCTTGCAAACTGCCTATATAGCCTATACCAAGGATAAACAAAAGCTCACAGAAGTCCTGAACAACAGCGGCTTCACCGCCATAGAAGATGTGGACAGCTTTATGTCAGACTATGACAAAGTAATGATAAGAGTTGCCGAAAACATCTCACAGCGTCATTTGTTTGACAGCATAGGGCTATGGTAGGGAGGTGACAACATAGTGACGATCCACCGCGAGCGAAGCCCACCAGATTTGGTGTGCTTGACTAAAAAATCCCCCGCCCTTGACTTTCATTTTATGAGTACGGCTATTTTTATATTCTGATTTTAATGACAAAGCTTTCTAAAGGTATCCAATTAATAGCATTGTTAACAAAGCAGAAATCAAATAACTTTTATTCTTCCGGCTTATATACTTTTACTAAATTGTAAGAATCATCAAACAAAGTTATTCTGCCACATTTTTCGCAATGCCAAACATTATAGCGAGGATAGGGAATGTCCAAAACGTGTATGTATTCGTTTTTCTGTATCTCACACCATTCTCTGTCTGAATAAACATAATATTCCGTATCGTTAGGGTCAAGCTGATTTGTAAGCATATTTCCACATCGACAATATACTCTCATTTTCATCCCTCCTATGTATTATATATTACTTTTCCTTCTATTGTCCAAAATTCAATTATGCCAGGAATACCACCGTTATATTTACCACATACACGATGATATATTTGTTCGACTTCTAATTTTGTAAGTCCACCAGGACGAACATCATAAATTAAAGCGTCAGCTCCTTGTTTGCCAAAAGCTTTATCAATTTTACTTAATGTGGTATTCAAATTGTGATTTTTAAGAGTTTTTAGTTCTGTTTTCAAACCATCCACAACAAAATCAGGAGAACTTGTCACACCTTCTGGCAACACTTCAATTGATCTACCTTCCTCTAATAATTCACCAACAACTTTCCTTTCATTAGCATTTAATCTTTTTGTATCACCTCTTAATAAACCCATTCTTTTTGCATTGACGACATTACCTAATGTCCGTTCTTGTTCTAAAGACAACTTATAATCTGAAGAATAATCCCATTCAGCCCAACCTTGCTGAATCAAACTGGAAACATTAAACAGCCATATTTGAGCAACCATTTTCATATCATTGCTCCATACATTCCAAGACAGTTCAATGAGTTGAGAGAAGCTCATATTATTTTTATACAATTCATACTCGGAGAACAGCATTGTGGAAGGGTTCCCATAATGTCCGCACAAAAATTGCATTATTTTATCTATAGGCTTTCCGTTTTTTGGATTTGACATTATACCTGCAGTAATCATCTCATTTTCGATTTTCTTAAGGTCTCGATCAACTAAATGTTTCCTGCAAATTTTAACACATTCTATGCCTTTGAGCGTACCTAACTGCTGTATCCAAGGATTTTCAAGTACATATCTTATTTCATAATCTTCTGCATTATTGAAAAAGTCATATATATTTCGTTCATCATTCGATAGAGGTTTGATTGGATCAAAATCTTCCATATCGTCCAGCCCATCCCCATCAGTATCAGCTTTAGAGGGGTCAGAATTCATATGATGATAGTATTTGAACGTTGAAGGATTGCCCTGCTTGCCAGGTATTTCAACCTTCGTAAGCTCAACATCAACTTCTTCATTGTCATCAAGGCCGTCATCATCCGTGTCAGCTTTCATATAATCGGTATTAACAATTTTGCAATTTGAGCTTACAATAAGTCCGCTCATTTCTTCAATATCTGTAAAACCGTCACCATCAGTGTCTGTTTCTCCAACAAAGGTCTTAGAACCTATTTCATTGCAGCTTTGATTTATTTCAGCAGCGGTCTTAGCAGAGTATACCTTGCCGCCTGTCAGCTGTGCATAACCTATCAATGCAGCTGTATTAAAATCACCAATACAGAAAAAGTAAATAGGTATCTTGTTATTAATTGCAAGCTTAAGAAATCTACTGTCAACTGATACACTGCTGTCAGTAATAAAAATAATTTTAGAGTTATACCCCATAGCCTCATCATTGAGTATAACTGCTGCTAAACCAATTCCATAACTAGCATTAGCAGTTCTGCTGTAATAAATCGGATCCCATTTCAACGCACTTTTGACACTCGTAAAATCGGTGTTCATTCCACCAGCATTCTGGTAGGTCAAAAAGCTCATAATATCTGAATCCGACATTGAGTCTACAATATTACTAACTATAAGTTCATTTCGATTTGCGTTATTAACATTATATATATTTGAACTTTTTGATAATACTCAATTGCATCTTCGTATCTGCTGAGTGACATACAAACATTTGCAGCATACTGATACGCATCTGCACAGTTCTCATCGAGTTTTATAGCTGATAAAGAAAGACTGAACGCCTCTTGTAATTGCCCATTATAAAAGGAAGTTTCCGCATTTGAAATTAATTCTGCAAGTTGATCTTTTTTGTCCATTGGCATCCAAATCATCCCCTTACGTAACATCGGTTTTTTTCAGTTCGTTTATTAGCTCTATATCATAATCATTTGGAGCATCACTGAATGCTTTTTCTGCTAAAGTGACAGCTTCTTTTGAAATCGTAACCTCATTAGCTAAAACGTTCTCCAAAAAATTTTCAAGAGCCACCCGTTTTTCTCCATATTTCGCCAGTTCTTCAGCATCTTCCACAAGAGCATTCACAAGAGAGCCGTCATGAAATTGCATAGAGATATTTTTGAAGAACATATCATATGCGTCTTTTACCATTTTAATCTCCTCTCATAATTAGCGATTAATAGGAAAGCCAGTTACTATCCCTTCACCGCCTGGTTCAACAATCACTCTAATATCTAAACTATAACACAAGATATGAAGTTTCGTCAATCCTTAATGAATTACGCAAAGAAAT
>NZ_QTWZ01000050.1:0-519 GCF_003461385.1 Ruminococcus sp. AF17-1AC | reverse complement strand
GGCTCGTCGAGAAAGGGGAGATAGTTTTTGATGAACATATCCTCGTTGGAAACGTAGCCGCCGGTGCGTCTGATGGTGGGGAGGACTTCGGCGGTCACCCAACGCCTGAACTCTTTGGCTCTCGGCATTTTGCTTGAGAGAACTAAGCTGTAAAAGCCGCTTTCATTGATAATAGTGGTCTTGCTCTTGTAATTTGAACCACTGTCGGAAATCACGACGGTGGTTTTATCCTCGGTATCCACATGACGTGAAAGAGCGTCCCTTGTGTTGGAATACCCTAAAATTTCCGCAACATCTTTTCCTACAAGCCACGGTTCGCCGTCCTTAATGACTGTTCTCACTTTTCCGAATTCGTCATTTTCAAATATTTTTATCATATTCTTCATTTGCGTTTTCCTCCTCGTCAAATTTCAGTAAATTTCTTGCAATAGCTTCAACCACATTTACCGTAATTGAATTTCCTGCCTGCTTGTAAAGCTGTGCGTCGGACATACCTGCTTCAGCGACTTTTTCAAACTG
>NZ_QTWZ01000005.1:187276-187484 GCF_003461385.1 Ruminococcus sp. AF17-1AC | reverse complement strand
TGTTGTATCTTTGATGCCAAATTATTTTCGAGGTACATTATTGTGATATTCCCCGATAATTTAATGGGCAAGAAATAGCGGGCTGTCGCATTTTTGTGAGCTTGCGAACAGAAATTTCGCCAAGCCCCTACAATTTTTATTGATAGTTTATTCCTCCGCAAAATCGCTCCGCTCTTTGCGTATCTACATTGCGCTTAGGGCTAGAAAG